>NZ_ATYG01000013.1:0-75582 GCF_000427565.1 Carboxydothermus ferrireducens DSM 11255 | reverse complement strand
TCAACCAAACGCACATATTCGTAATTCCCTGCTTTAACTACTTTAAGATGCATAGAAACCCCTCCAAAAAGGTTATCTATGCATATTGTACCATAAGTTATAAGCATAAATCTATATTTTCAAGGCTATATCTAAAAATAATTTGTCCCTACATTTTTGAAAGGTTTAAAAAATCGATGCAGTATTTTCAAGGGTTTGCGGGCTTTTTTAGGCCGTTTTTCGCAATTAACTGACAAACTCGGGATGTCCAATTTATTTTTATATTCTTTTAAAAGTAAAAAAGAAAATAAAAAAACACTAATTTATCTAAAAGCTTTAAGGACTAAAAAATTGCAACCAAAAAAAACATAGTAAAGTGGTTGAAAAATGTTGGACAGTGAGTACAATTAAAATAAACAATTTTCGTCTACAGTTATTTTTTGGTACCTGATGCTCCCATTCAGGGAAGGTTTTAGAGAGTAAGAATTTTGTAAGAAATAATCATTACAATGAAGTCATTCTTTTTATACGTGTAAAATATTATCTCAAGTTCGAGGGTTGATGGCCATTTTTTGATTTCAGGAAAGAAAGCCAGGAGTTACTGGTTGGTCTGAAAAGTCTCAATTAAAGCGGCCAGACAGGACAAAACCGGTAGAAAGTTTGTGTAGAATATCCGAAACTATAAAAATCTGTTTAAGCCCAAAAAGGACTGTACAAGATTTTGGATACTTACAATATTAGTTAAGACACAGAGGAGGAAGGAAATCTAACAATGAATGACAGGGAATTTCATCCCAGAAAAAAGGGAAATTTTATGGAAGAATCCCAGAAATCAATTACCTATCTTAAGCAAAAAGAAGAATTTCTAAGTAAAATTCTGGAAAACGAGCAGTTGTTAATAGTTGTTTGGACGCTGGAAAGTGGAGTAGTTTGGTTCAATAGATATACTCAGAATTTATTTGATATAGCGATAGAGGAACAATTAGAGAAGATAGATGTAAGTTTAATCATTCCGGAAAATTTAATTAGTTACATAAAAGAACAATTGGATGATACTGGAGAGAGAAGTTTTCGTTACATAGACGAAAAACCGATGGTTTTAAAGAACGGTAGAGAAATTTATATTATGTGGCATAATAGTATTTTCAGCGATGAGGAAGGGCATAAGTACATTGTTTCTACCGGGATAGACGTTACAGAATTAAAGAAAACCGAAAAGAGATTTGAAGAAGCAAATAGAAACCTTCTTGCTTTAAACGAGGAATTATTGGCTCAGCAGGAAGAGCTGTCGGCAATGAATGAAGAACTTATGGCTCGAGAAGAAGAAGTGAGACAGAACTTAATTGAAATACAAAGGCAGCAGGATGAATTGAAAAAAAGTGAAGAACGTTACAGATTGGTAGTTGAAGGAGCAAGCGACGGGCTATGGGACTGGGATTTGGAAACGGATACTGCCTACATCTCCGAAAGGTGGAGAGATCTTATTGGTTTTGATAAAGAAGTAATAAATAACTACTGTGAAACATGGATTAAATTTATCCATCCCAGAGATGTGAAAGCAGTAATTAATAATTTACGTAATCATTTAGAGAAAAAGACGCCATTTTACTTATGCGAATATAGAATCAAAACAAAGGACGGAAAATATATATGGATTTTAAGCAGAGGAAAGGCTTTATGGAATGAAGAGGGCAAAGCCATAAGAATGGCAGGATCGCACACGGATATTACTCAAAGAAAACAAATGGAAAGCAAATTAGAATACATGGCATTCCATGACCCTCTGACTAACCTACCGCGTCGGGATGTTTTTCTGGAGAGGCTCAAAGTTGCCATGGCAGATGCCAGAAGGAATGGGAAGAAACTTGCAGTGTTTTTTGTTGATCTTGATAATTTCAAAATTATCAACGACTCTTTGGGTCATCATACGGGAGACAGGCTATTGAAGAAGATTGCCAAGGAATTAACAAAGTGTGTGCGAGAAACAGATACAATATCCAGGGTTGGCGGTGATGAATTTATCATTTTACTGCCTGATGTAAATAGTATTGAGGATACGGATAAGGTTGCAAAAAGAATATTGGAATTATTTGACCAACCAATAAAACTCAATAATTATGAATTGCCTGTTACTATTAGTATTGGTATTGCCATCTATCCCGATCATGGAAAAAGTGAAAGAGCTATACTGAAGAATGCGGATATAGCTATGTACACGGCTAAAAGAAAAGGAAAAAATGGTTTCCAATATTTTGACATAGCAATGAAGAGCGAGGTAGAATTTGCTAATACAGTTAAAAGAGATTTAAGGTTGGCTTTGGAAAAAAATCAGTTCATTTTATATTATCAGCCCCTTATTGACCTAAAGACAGGTAAAATAGCGAGTATGGAGGCACTTTTGAGGTGGCAACATCCTAAAAAAGGAATGATTAGCCCTTTTCACTTTATTCCTATTGCTGAAGAGACCCGACAGATAATATCTATAGGTGAGTGGGTGTTAAGGACAGCTTGTAGACAAATGAAAGAATGGCTCGGTATGGGGTATTCGGGTTTCAGCGTTTCGGTAAATGTTTCTGTGCATCAGTTGGAGCAGCCTAATTTCGCGAAGGTTGTGTGTGATATCCTAAAAGAAATTGAACTTGAACCGAGATACCTGGAACTGGAGATTACTGAAACCGTCCTTATAGAAGCAGTGGAAACGGTGGTTGAAAACCTTTATCACTTGAAAAAAGCTGGGGTTAAAATAATAATAGATGATTTTGGCACTGAAAACAGTTCTTTTAGATATATGCAAAAATTTACGGTTGATGGTTTAAAAATTGACAGGTCGTTTGTGAATGGTATTAAGATAGATGTAAATAAGGCTATAATAGATGCGATTATTTTATTGGGACACAGGCTGAAACTACCTGTAACTGCTGAAGGGGTAGAAACCAGAGAGCAGCTTGAGTGTCTAATAGAGAGCGGGTGCGATAAAGTTCAAGGTTTTTATTTTAGCAAACCATTGCCTCCAGACGAGGTTATTCATCTGGTTCAAAAAGGGGACCAATATTTCTTGATTTCTCATAACGCACAAAAGTAGTGCCAGGATGAGGTCCGAGGTAAAACTACTTAATTTTATTGAAAGGAGTATTAGTTTTGACCATTAAGGTTAACTTTTTTAACTTTTTTAACTTAATAAAAAATATGTTTTCAGCTTTTGATGCTAACGAATTAGGCCTTAACAAACATCATTGGAAAGTTGCCTATGTTTCCTACTTAGTTGGTGATAAATTGGGACTTACAGAGTTTGAAAAAAACGACCTTATATATTTAGGAATGATTCATGATATTGGAGTTTTGCCTTGGGGCAAGGACGAGCAGCTTATTAACTTTTTTGAGGAAGAGGAGTTTGAACATTGCCTGCGGGGTTATAACTTTCTTAAAAACACGTATTTTGATCAATATGCTCCCGTTATTTTAAGCCATCACGATCATTTTCAAGGGAAAAATAAAACCGGGCTTGCTGGTAAGGAAATTCCGCTGTTTAGCCGGATAATTTATCTTGCTGACCGGGTAGCGTTTTTCTTTCAGGATAATATGCATCCCTTACTGGTGAAAGAGAAGGTAGTGGAAAAAATAGTTTCTGGTAAGAATATTCTTTTTGATCCAGAGATAGTAGATGTGTTTTTAGTGGTTGCAGAAACTGAGGATTTCTGGCTTACTTTAGGGGATGGGGATATTTTAAATCAATGCTTAAATATACATCCAGGCCAGCACAGGTGGCTGGAGCTTGATGAAGTGATAAGTATTGCGCAACTTTTTGCTAAAATCATTGACCATAAATCTCACTTCACATTTTACCATTCACAGCTTATAGCTGAAGTGGCAAAGTTTGCCGGAGAGATTTTTGGCTTTGACCTTGAAGTACGAAAAGCTTTAGAAGTAGCTGGACTTTTACATGATTTGGGAAAACTTACGGTGCCCGAAGAAATACTGGAAAAACCTGCGGCCCTTAGTCGGGAAGAGTTTAGCGTAATAAAACAGCATACTTTTTATACCTACTATTGGTTGATAGACGTTTTTCCTGAGGAGATTGTCCGCACCGCTGCTTTTCATCACGAGAAGCTTGATGGTAGTGGTTATCCTTTTAAGAAAAAAGGCGAAGAAATTTCTCTACAAGAACGGCTTTTAGGTGTAGTTGACATGTTTGTAGCTCTAACTGAAGACCGCCCCTACCGGAAGGGGTTAAAATACCGGGAGGTTAAAGAGATTTTATTTAACGAAGTTCGGGCCAACAGAATTGACCGAGAGTGTGTTAAAATACTTTTGGATAGTTATCCGGAGATTATTACTCGAATGCAAAGGGTTCTGGAAACTGAGGCAGGATAACTGACCTTTACAAAAAGGTCACAATATCGAGAGCTATTCTCTGGCCTATATACAAAAAATTTGAGCTAAGTAATTGACAAATAGTTTTATCCTTTATAGAATTAATTTCAAGTAAATAGCGAATAACGAAACACTCTTATCGAGAGCGGCGGAGGGACTGGCCCTATGAAGCCCGGCAACCGGCCTTTTTGGCAAAGGTGCCAAATCCTGCAGGAGGATAATCCTGAGAGATAAGAGGAGGAAACCAAAGCCTCTTCTTGTCGGAAGAGGTTTTTTTATTTAAACACCAAAATCAGGGGGGTTCTTTTTTTAGGCGTTTAGACGCAAAAATCAGAGCCGTCCCTAAAGTAGGCGGAAAGAAAGGAGAGATTGTAGTGAAATTTGCGACAAAAGCGCTTCACGCCGGACAAAAACCGGACAGGGAAACCAGAGCTCGGGCGGTTCCCATCTATCAAACTACCTCTTACGTATTTGAAAGCACCGAGCATGCTGCAGCATTATTTAATTTGGAAGGTGGCGGTTACATTTATACCCGCATTGACAACCCGACCACCGAAGTTTTGGAAAACCGCATTGCTGCTTTGGAAGGAGGTATTGGAGCTTTAGCGGTTGCTTCCGGTCAGGCGGCAATCACCTTTGCCCTTTTGAATCTTGCTTCTGCCGGGGATGAAATTGTTGCTTCTTCCAATCTTTATGGCGGAACTTATACCCTGTTGGCCAATACTTTTAAATCCTTTGGCATAAATGTCAGGTTTACCGAAAATGTTGAAGTGGAATCCTTTGAAAAATTAATCACCCCTAAAACCCGGGCCCTTTATGTGGAAACCATCGGCAATCCCGGACTTACCATTCCTGACTTTGAAGCTCTATCCAAACTTGCCCAGAGCTATAAAATACCGCTGGTGGTGGACAATACCTTTGCTACCCCTTACCTCTTTCGGCCTCTTGAACATGGGGCTAACATAGTTATTCACTCCCTTACCAAATTTATTGGCGGTCACGGGGTGGCGATAGGCGGAATCATTGTCGATGGCGGAAATTTTGACTGGAAAGCAGGGGGTTTTACCCAGTTTACCACTCCTGATCCCGCCTATCACGGCATGATTTATACCGAAAAGTTTGGGGCCGCGGCGTACATTGCCAGGGCCCGCACCCAGTTTTTGCGGGATATTGGCGCATCCCTTTCTCCTTTTAATGCGTTTTTGATACTACTTGGAGTAGAAACTTTGGAGCTCAGAATGAAGAAACATTCGGAAAATGCCCTTAAAATTGCTGAGTACTTAAAAGGGCACCCGAAAGTTACCTTTGTCAATTATCCGGGCCTTAGCGACCACCCTCACTATAACCGGGCTCAGAAATACTTTAAAAACGGATTTGGGGCCATGCTTACTTTTGGAGTAAAAGGTGGACGCGAAGCCGGGAAAAAAGTAATAGAAGGGGTAAAAATTTTCTCCCATCTCGCCAATGTGGGGGATGCTAAATCATTAATCATCCATCCAGCTTCTACCACCCACAGCCAGTTAAACAGTGAAGAACTTTTAAAGGCCGGAGTAACAGAAGATTTAATTCGTTTGTCCATTGGCATTGAAGACGTGGATGATTTAATCCAGGATTTAGATAATGCTTTAGCACAGGTGTAGGAGGAAAAATGAACGGTTCGGTTGGTATTGTGGAAACCAAGAAGGTTACTTTTCCGGAAATAACTTTAGAATGCGGCGAAAAAATTGCTCCGGTAACGGTAGCCTATGAGACTTACGGCGAACTGAACGAGCGGGGAGATAACGCGATTTTGATTTTACATGCCCTAACAGGAGATGCCCATGTAGCGGGAAAACACCGGCCGGAAGACAAAGTGGCCGGCTGGTGGGACCCCATGGTGGGACCGGGAAGGCCTTTTGACACCAATAAATACTTTATTGTTTGCTCCAACGTTTTAGGGGGATGCTACGGGACTACCGGGCCTTCTTCAATTAACCCCGCTACCGGGAAGCCCTGGGGCATGAGTTTTCCCATTATCACCATTAGAGACATGGTTAATCTTCAGTACATGCTGGTGCGCCACCTGGGGATTACGAAAATCCTGGCGGCGGTGGGCGGCTCCATGGGGGGTATGCAGGCTTTAGAGTGGGCTTACATGTATCCCGAGATGTTAAAAAGCGTGGTGGCCATTGCTACCAGTGCCCGCCTTTCCCCCTTTGGTATAGCTTTTAATGCGGTTGGCCGGGAAGCCATCATGACCGACCCCGAATGGCGTGGTGGAAATTATTACGGGTTTGAGGGCCCAAAAAGAGGATTGGCTTTGGCCAGGATGATTGGCATCATTACCTACAAAAGCGATATTTCCTGGCAGTACCGTTTTGGGCGAACCCATACTTATGAAACGGACCAGGAGCTTTTCAGTCATACTTCCCGCTTTGAAATTGAAAATTACCTTTACTATCAAGGGGATAAATTAGTAAAGCGGTTTGATGCCAATACTTATTTGTATCTCTTAAAGGCGATGGATTTGCATGACATAAGCCGCGGAAGGGGTCGCTACCGGGAAATTTTAAAGGAACTGAAAACGCCCCTGTTAGCTATTGGCATTGACACCGATTTTCTTTACCCAACCTATCAGCAAAAGGAAATTGTAGAAGCATTGAAGGAAGCCAAAAAAGAGGCTTATTACTGGGAACTTTCCTCTCCTCACGGCCACGATGCTTTTTTAATTGAGTTTTCCAAAATGTCGCCAATCTTAAGTAACTTTTTGGAGTATGTGGCTGGCCGGAGGGCGACAATTAACTTTTAAAGAAAACTATGGTAAGATAAAAGAAAAACAGAGGAGCAGGCAATGCGGTACGAGGAAATAAATTTAGGTTACGAAAAAAATCTGGTCAGGTATTATTTAACCGGGTACGACAGAGTAGCCAGGTTTTACCATTACAACCCCTGGAATACCCGAAGCTTTTATGATAGGGCAGATTATTTAAAAGATAAGAGTAATCCGGAAGCTCTCTATAATTTATTAAGCTCTTACCTGAAAGATTTTGCACTTGACCAAAAGGTTGTGGAAAATCTCGACAAAATCAAAAAGGGAGCATTTATCGTCTTAACCGGGCAGCAGCCGGGCTTTTTAACGGGACCCTTGTATTCCATATATAAAGCAGTTCATGCAATTATTGAAGCAAAACGACTAAGCGAATTGCTAAATCACGAAGTTGTGCCCCTCTTTTGGATTGGCAGTGAAGACCACGATGTGGAGGAAGTAAATTTTCTCTACTTCCCTGGAAAAGAGGGGCCGCAGGAAATAAAAATTGAATTTACTGACCTGCGAAAAATCCCGGCTGGACTGAGGCCAACCGAACCAGAGACTGTTGAAGCCATTGAAAAGTTCGAGAGCCTATTACCCAATTTTGATTACAAAGAAGAAGTTTTTACGGAAATTAAAAAAGCTTATCATTCGGCCAATTTAGGCCAGGCCTTTGCCCGCTTAATGTTAAAGCTTTTTGGTAAATACGGCCTTTTAGTTTATGATGGCCTAAATCCGGAATTTAAAAGGGTTACCAAAGACTATCTTAAAAATGCTTTTTTAAAGAGGGACGCTATTGAAAAGGCTTTATTTAAAGTATATACCGAGCAGCAAAGTCTTGGAATTGAGCCCCAGCTTGACCCCTGTCCTAACCACTGCAACATGTTTATCTTTAAAAACGATGAAAGAATTGCTTTGGAAGTGGCCGGGGAAAAGGTGGTAAGCCGGGATGGGGAAGTAAGCTTTACCCGGGAAGAGTTTTTGGAGTTTATGGAAAGATACCCGGAAAAGTTAAGTCCGAACCTGGTGGTCAGGACTTCCATCCAGTCGCTGGTTTTTCCGGTACTGGCTTATGTGGCTGGCCCTGGAGAAATCGGTTACTACGGCATGTTAAAAGAAGTGTATGAAATAATGGGTACCCAGATGCCGGTAATCCTACCCCGATTTACGGCAACTTTAATTGAGCCGCGGGTGGAGAAAGCTTTAAAAGAATTTGCCCTTTTACCGCAGGAAATTTATCAAGATTACGACGGGGTATTTTACCGGGTATTGGAGCGATTGGACAACCTTGGAATTGATGATACCTTTAAAGCCTTAAAAGAAAGTATCAATTCGGCTTACCAGACCATGCAGGAAAAACTTGCCCCACTGGGGGCGGATTTTCAAAAACTTACCGGAGAAAACTTAGGAAGGGTTATGGCCCAGGTGAAATACCTGGAGGAGCGGGCCCAAAAGTACCACCGGGAAAAGAACAGTAAACACATTGAAAAATTGCGGTATTTAAAAACTAACTTAATACCAGAAAACGAATGGCAGGAGCGGGTGTATAATATTTTTTACTACCTTGCCAAATACGGATTTGCTTTATTAGAAAAACTTCTGGAAATTTCCTTTAATCCCGGGAAGCATTATTTGCTATACCTGGAATAAGATAAGAGGTTTTGTGCACTTGACATGAAGCTGTTTTCTCTTTAAAATATAAGATGTCTCCAATGAATGTCGGGCTGTGGCGCAGCTTGGTAGCGCACTACCTTGGGGTGGTAGGGGCCGTGGGTTCAAATCCCGCCAGCCCGACCATTGAAAGTAAAGGCTCCCGTAATGGGGAGCTTTTTTGTTTACTGCATCCTGGTAGAGAATTAAGCCCATCCGGTAAACCGGGTGGGTTTTTTGTCGTGTTCCCGGCACGGGTGCAGACTCACTGGTGAAAGTCCCGAACGGCGGAGGTAGTAGTAGCCGTTAGTGCAGAGGAAAGTGATTTTTCTTAATTGACAAAAAAATTTAAAAATTATATTGACAAAAAATAAAAAAATGTATGAGTATAGTAAGAAAAGGGAATACATTCCTGAAAATGTAATTGAGGGCGGTGATACTGCAAAGTTTTTGAAATAAATTTCATTAAAATTTAAATTTGGGGTTATAATCACGACCCCAAGGGTGGTAATAAACCATTTGACGAAGCTGGAATATCACAGGATTATATGTGGTATTGCAAACAATACTTTACTGATATTATTTACTGGGTTTGGACAAAGAGTTGGTCAGTGGCAGATAATTTTTATCGCTATTTAATGAATAATCCTGCAGGGAATAAGGTGGGTGTTTGGTCACCTAGCCAAGCAGTCTAATACAAATAGCAGTTTAAGAGCAGGCAATGTTGTTTTTTATGATTGGAATAATGATGGGATAATGGTTCATGTTGGAAAATAGTGGATGAACAATTTAATTTTCTTCCTGGAGAAGGTCCATAAGGAAAAACTTAAATTATCTGGAGCATTTTAATCAGAAGAAATAAAGCCTATGGAATTTAAACGTAACAATACATAGAATTGACCGCATTTAGCTTACATTCTCTGGTAACGATTTTAGCTACCGATAATTAATTCTAATTATTGGAATGTTTTATCCTGCTTTTTAAAAATTTTTTGAAATATGCCGAATAAGAAACAAAAAATGGCCAATGGAGAATTTGAATGCTTTCCAAAGTACATACGATTGCCTTAAACGGCATTAACGGTGAAATAGTGGAAGTGGACATAAACCGCGGCCTTCCGGGGATGAAAATTAATTTAACAATTTGTTTATCTGCTGGATAAATGAATCAAAATCTCCAAGATTGTTTTGTAAGATTCTGTAAACTTCGATGTCATCAACTTCATCATAGAAATGAACTATGCGATTTCGAAATTTAGCCATTAACTTATATATGTCAGCGTCTTTTTTTGTTAATATTCCACCTTTATATAAAATTTCAAAAGTATCGCTGTAAGTTCTTGGAACTTCAAGTCCCCTTCGAGATATAATATGGTTACCTATATCGATCATAGCCTCAATAGCAGTTTGAAGATTGTATTTTGCGGAATCAAAGTATTTGAAATCAGATATAAATTCATTTACCGGGAGCTGAGCAAGGGTTTTTAATTTTGATAAGCTGTTTTCAATTACTCTGATTTTATCAAGAACCCTTTTTTTATCAATTTCAAGCATATTTATCTCTCAGTCCTTTCAAATAATCTTCATAAAATTTTTTTAATGTAATTCCATAATCTCCGTAGGCATTAAAAACTTTCTCCTTAAAATCTGCAAGGGCTATTTCATCAGTACAATATAAAAGGTCTCCTGTATATAATACTTGATGACAAATATCTAATGGGGATTTGTTTAAGTTGACAAGATCAATGTTATCCCGTCCGAAAATCTGGCTGATGTCAGATTCAATCTCAAGTTCTTCAAAAAGTGAAGGGCTATTTCTGAATAACATTGCTAAATCAATATCGCTGGTAATACGTTCAAGCTCGGTGCCATAAGATCCAAATATATATAGTGCTAAAATGTTTTTATTTTGTTCACAGTATTTTTTTAATTCTTCAATTTGCCCTTTAATATCATTCAAATTCCTTTTCATCTAAATCACCTGTAGTTAAAGTGAAAGAGTAAACCACCGGATTTCCTTTTTATTATACCAGAATTTTAGTGGTATTAAACAAAAATTTTCAAAAATATTCCAAATAATTTCGGGTTTGAGTCCATTAAAGTGAACATTTCTTACATTTCATTTCCAGAGCAGGCAGAACGAAGGGTAAGTTTGTTGGGGGAGTGGAATAAAAATGTGGGTTATTGAAAAAAGAGCATATTATTTCTTTGTAGTATTAATTTTACTAAGCCTTATTACCGGTTGTACTGAAACCGAAAATACCACAAAAAAACCGGTTACCGATAATAGAACGGTTAAAAACAAAGTATATAAAGATGATAAATCGGAAAGTCCAGAATTAAGTGACTTAGAAAAAAACTTAAAAGAGTTGGCGACAAGATATATATTGGCTAAGTATAAAGGTGATGAAAATACCTTACTTAAAATTACTAAAGAAAATGCTTATAAAGAAGTTATAAGTGGAGAACTGAAGCTTTTTAAGGAACATAAATTTGAAAAAATAGTTTCTTTTAAATTCCAAAAAAGCAATATAAAAGAAGAGAAAGAGATTATAGTAGCCGTGTCTTCTATTGCACCTGGTGCTCCAACTTCAACAATATATTATGAGCGTATTTGTTTCAAAAAAATAGGTGATAAATGGTTTATAACAAAAGTTCTAAGGGATGCATGAAAGAAGAGATGTGTTAACCCACAATTGGACACCTTCCCTGATATTCTAGTTTGAAAATGTTTAAGTTTTTGTAAGTGGTAAATGATACCACTAAGAAAAATCGAACATAATGGTAGCTAATGTTCTCGTATGGTCTTGGTATCAGGTAACAAATTTTGATATTGCACAATCAACTTATGCACTAACCTACTGTATTGTGATTGACATAATTATACAAGCTATTGTGGT
This sequence comes from Carboxydothermus ferrireducens DSM 11255, assembly GCF_000427565.1. Lineage (NCBI taxonomy): Bacteria > Bacillati > Bacillota > Clostridia > Thermoanaerobacterales > Thermoanaerobacteraceae > Carboxydothermus > Carboxydothermus ferrireducens. Next base: position 63,894 of record NZ_ATYG01000013.1, on the reverse strand, counting down.
TTTAACAGCTCAAGAGCTTGGGTTCTGTTCAATCAATTTCACGTCAAGCGATGTTATAAATTTTTGGGGTGTATAAATTTGAAAAAAAGATTTCTAATAATAGTAGTTTTTCTATTTATTATATTTATCTTTTTAGAGAACGGATGCTCTCAAAAGGCTGCGGTGAACCAAAATCCTCCATCTAATGAGGCAACAGGAGAATTTAATATAGAAGACAACGAAACCATAGAAGAAAACAAAAATCCTTATGCTGGTGCGATTATAACACTAAAGCCTCCTTTTGGAAGAATCGGAGATGTAGTTTTAATGGGTAATGATTTGTATATGTGTGTAAGTGATAATACAGAATTTGCAAAAAATATCATTAAATACAATTTGCAAACGAAGCAAACGGAAAAAATATTTATATCGGAATTTGATGATCCTTCGGTACAAAATCTTATGATAAATGACAAATGGCTTATCTGGACCGACTCAACTGCAGACGGGGTACTTCACCGAATTTACGTAAAGGATTTAAAAACAGGAAAAATAAAATTAATTGCAAAATTGGCCTTTAAGGGACTTACCCCAATTTCACCATTTTTGTATGAGGATTTTATTGCCTGGGTTGAACCCACCCGTTACGATGGCAAGTATTTTAACGGAAAAGTAGTGTTATATAATTTAAATAACCACAAAACAAAGGTTGTTGGTACAATTAGACAACTTGAATTATATAACAATTTTATTTACATTAATGACAACAAAATACTTTGGACTGACTCGTACGATGGTAAAGGATATTATAAGTTTTATGATTTAAAAACAAACAAAATAAAAACCTATGAGTCGAAATATTTATACCCGGGATATGCGGAATTTGCCGGGAATAAAATTTATTCCCTAAATTTTAATAACATTAGAGACTGGACTTCTCATAAATTTGAAGAGTATGATATTAAAAATAATACATACACAATTATTACGGGTCACATAACCAGGTTTAGGTTAGGGAAAAAATATATTCTGGTAATGAACAGTCAAAGTGATTTAGAATTGTATTCTATGGATAAACTGGAAAGAATACCGCTCGAAATAAGAGTTGATTCAATTATTGAATGTAATGGCAAGCTTGTGGCAACATTTGATGAGATAGATCTGACTACAACCATATATATTATTGATTTAGAAAAAATTAAATCAAAGGGTTAAGCCATCTGACAAGTGTGGTTCAAATCCCGTCAGCCCGACCATTGAAAGTAAAAGCTCCCGTAAGTGGGAGCTTTTTTGTTTACTGCATCCTGGAGAGATTTAAGCCCATCCGGTAAATAGGATGGGGTTTTTTTTAACGATAAAACTATTGGCAAACATTAAGGTTTTTTATGACCGATTGGGCAGGAAAAAAAGAAAACCTGCCGAAATAAAACACTGTTACCGATGTAACTCCGGGAAAATAAAAGGGGAACGGTTTAAATTATATTTTGGAAAGATTACAAATATTCAAAAGAAATACATTTTAAGAAAATTAAGCCAATGGTTAAGGGGGGGAGGAAGCGGTAGATAGTAAAAAGGTTTTTCTTTTGGTGGCTAAGTGCATCTTAAAAACAGGGAAATAAAAAGTTTTAAGGAGGTATTTATTTATGTCTATGTTAGACAAAACCTGTAACGAATTTTTAGAAGCTTTAGCATCTAAAGCTCCTGTGCCCGGTGGCGGTGGAGCGGCTGCTCTCGGTGGAGCGATTGGTATGGCTCTTTCCAACATGGTGGGGAACTTAACAGTGGGCAAAAAGAAGTACGCCGATGTGGAGGACGAAGTAAAGGAACTCATCGAACGGGGAACCCAAATTATTGAAGAGCTAAAGAGCCTGGTTGACAAAGATGCCGAAGTATTTGAGCCTCTATCCAAAGCCTATGGTCTTCCGGCGGAAACGGAAGAGCAGAAAAAAATCAAAGAAGAAACCCTGGAGAAATGTTCCAAAGATGCCTGCTCGGTTCCCATGGAAATTATGCGCAAAGCTTTTGAAGGGATTAAAATCCACCAGCGCATGGGGCAGATTGGCTCCAAACTGGCCATTTCCGATGTAGGCTGCGGGGTGGTATTCCTTAAATCGGCCCTTATTAGCGGTATGCTCAATGTTTTAATTAACCTGAACACCATCAAGGACCAGGAATTTGTGGAAAAAACAAAAGCGGAGATGGAACAGTTATTAAATGAAGGCAGCAAAATTGCCGATGAGACTCTGGAGTTAGTGATAAATCAAATTAAAAAATAAATCATTATTAATTTTTTGGGGGAATTAGTAGCAAAGGGGGAGAAAAAAATGGCAGAAAGACTTACCGGTAAACCGGTGGCCGATGCAATTAAAGAAGAGTTAAAAGGAAAGGTAGCCAATTTAAAGGCTAAGGGGATTGTGCCGAAACTTGGCATTGTCCGGGTTGGAGCCCGGCCCGATGACCTCTACTATGAGGGCGGAGCCAAGAAAACCTGTGAATCTATCGGCATGGATTACGAGGTGTTTGAATATCCCCAGGATATCGATCAGGAGTCCTTTGAAAAAGCCATTACCGAGATTGGAGCAAGGAAGGATATCCACGGTATTCTCATGTTTAGCCCGCTGCCCAAACATTTAAACGAGCGGAAAATTCGCTCCCTGATTCCCGTGGAAAAGGATGTAGATTCTCTTACGCTGGGCAGTGCCGGTAAAGTTTTTGCCGATGACCCTACCGGTTTTCCGCCCTGTACGCCTACGGCGGTCTTGGAAATACTTAAATATTACAACATACCTTTGGAGGGTAAAAGAGCGGTTGTCCTTGGTCGTTCTCTGGTGGTGGGCAAACCGGCGGCTATTCTTCTTCTGCGGGAAAATGCTACCGTCACCATCTGCCATTCCCGCACCAAGAATCTACCGGAAGTGTGCCGGGAAGCGGATATTTTGGTGGCGGCGGTGGGCCGGGCCAAGATGGTAAAAGAAGATTATGTCAAGCCCGGGATGGTGGTAATTGACGTAGGAATTAACGAGGATCCGGACAAACCCGGCAAGTACTGCGGCGATGTGGATTTTGACAAAGTAGAGCCGATTGTTGACAAGATTACCCCGGTTCCCGGTGGCGTGGGATCGGTAACGACGGCGGTACTGTGCAAGCACACCGTTAAGGCTTGTGAAATTTTAAATGGCCTGGTTTAAAACTAAAAAGTTGTTTATTAAGTCCCTGGTTTAAATTTAAGACCAGGGGCTTTAAAATTTTACCCAAAGCCACTTCTAAATGTTGTAAAATTTTAAAAAATATAATAAATTTATCATAAGTAAAGGTGTAAGAATTTGGGGCGGTTTGAAAAAGTTAATGGTGTTTGTAAAATTGGGTGGCTTTGGGAGCAATGATTTTTACAATAGAGGGCAAAGGTGGTGTTTATGTATTTTCCATCTAAAAAAAGCGTGATTTTTGGGGGATTAATGTGGGGTGGGTTAACTATTGGTCTTATAGCTGTAATTTCTGAAATGGATTGGGTTGGAACAGTAATAATTTCAATAAGTTTAGTATTCTGGGGTTGGGTTTGGTTCAGTACTGGCTATAAAATAGACGAAAACTTTTTGGTAATAAAATCAGGTCCTATTAAAGCGAAAATTCCAATTAAAGAAATTACTAAAATTTATAAAACGCGCAATCCAGTCTCTTCAGCCGCGCTTTCTTTAGACCGTCTGGCTATTGTTTTTGGGAAAAATTATGATGAAGTAATTATTTCACCGGTGGATGAGGACAAATTTATTAATGAGCTTAGAAAAATAAATTCTAAAATTATTGTTGCAAAGTGAGGTGTTCTATACTAAGTAGAATGGATAATTTTAAAATATTAAAAACCTTCTTAATAATTACTACTTTACTAATTATTTTAACCTTTTCAGTATTTGTTTATACTTTAGCTTTACAAAATAATAAGTATCAATCTATAAGTGAAAATTTAGCAACAGGTTATGCCAAAATGCTGTCCGGGGACATGATTGGTTTGGTTGAGCTTTTAGAGCGAGCGGAAAAGAAAAATTTTGCTGATGTTAATGATTTATGGGGAATTTATTTAGCTTTAAAAGATGCGGAACTTATGGCCCAGGGCATTTTGAACCTAAATCCCTTATTAAAAAATGAAACCGTTGACATCCTTAGTAAAACACGTTTTGAAGTGTTTAGAGAGGATTTACGTCAAAGGCTGTTTGATTTTTCCGATTATATTAATAATCGCTCTAAAGGATTACCAGTGGATAAGGAAGAAATAAAAAAATTTAAGGAAAAAATTATAAAAGCCCAATTCCCAACCCAGGGCCAATTTAGCTGGGAGGAATTCAGCGCGGCAGTTAGTCGTTATTTTAAAAACTAAATCAGATACCGTCCAACTTACCGGTAAATCTGCCCGGGAGTACTTAAGTGGCTTAAATTATGCCGATTAGTTTTGAGTATAAACCTATCCCCTCTGGGATAGTTTTTTTAATAAATTTGGGTAAAAAATTTTCGTAAAGCAAAATTAGATAATTTTTAATTACTAATACCAGTAGGAACATGTGATAATAATAACATTTCGCAATATTGCAACTTTTTTGAAATAATTGTAAAATACTTAAAAAAAGAAAAAGAGGTAATTATATGGAGAAAAGGAGTGGGAAATTAATAACAAAACCCAAAGACCAGATGGGTTTTCCCCTGAGTGCAAAAATTGTTTTTTTAATAAACGTTATTTTTACCATTGCTGCTTTTATTCTGTTTCCAACGCGTCTGGGGGATGAGCTACCCCTTTGGGTTTTTTTGTTGATTCCCATGTTTTTATTACCGCTCTACCTTGGCTGGAGTGGATTCTGGTTATACGTAGGTTACCTTATTGTTGTTTATGTTGCAGCGCATCTTTCCGGGATTTTGGGAGTAGAGTTCCATACTTTTTTAGAGATGTTTTCCTTAACTTCCGGTGCTTTTACCTACCTTCTTTACCTTGAAAAATACCGGCAAAATTACCTCTATTTTTTCAAAACCGTAGCGCAATCGCCAAATGTCGTGATAATTTTTGATGAAAAGGGCAATATCATTTACTTGAACAAAAAAGCTATGGAAGTTATTGGCCCGGAAGCGGAAAAGTACCTTAATGAGAACCTTAACAACCTTTCCCATGCGGTTTTAAGACGTTTAGAGGTGGTAAGAAAAGCTTTAGCTACCGGATCTCCTATTATGAACGAAACAATTAATATTAAGTTAAACGGGAAAAAATATTCTTTTTTGGTTGATGTCCAGTTTTATGACTTTCCAGGGAAAGGGCGCGAACTGTTTTTAATTGCCCGGGATATTACCAGGATGATTGAATTAGAAGAAAAGCTGAAAGCAACGATTGCCGAACTGGAAGGGATGGTGGTTAAAGATCCCCTTACCAAACTTTATAATTACAGCTACCTCATGGAGCAGTTAGAAGTATCCCTGAAATTTGCCGAAAAATATGGGAATAAGATTGCTTTAATCCTTCTCGATTTGGATGAATTTGGCCGGTATAACGATGCTTTCGGTATAAAAGCTGGAGATGAGCTACTTTGTGTAATTGCTGAAAAGTTGAAGGAGATAAAACCGCACCGGTCTTTCCTGGCAAGGCTGGGGGGCGATGAATTTGCTTTTTTAATTCCCGATTATAATAATATTGAGGAGGCTTTTTCCTTTGCGGAAAAGGTGCAGAAGTTTTTAAGTGAAATAGATTTTCCCGGAAGGGAAGTATTTCCTAAAGGAGTAGTTGCTGCTTCCCTTGGCATTGCCTTTTATCCCGAAAATGGTAAGACAGCAGAAGAGTTGATGAATAAAGCCAGAGATGCTCTGTATCAGGCCAAGCAGTTTGGGAAGAACATTACCAGAAGCTATTTTTCCGTTTTAGAAGAGCTTTCCCGTAAAAGTGGTGTAGTTAACGAGGAAATTATTGTGTCTTTAAAAACCATTATTTCCATAATTAACTCCCGGGATAAGTACACTTACGGGCATACCGAAAGGGTGGCCGAGTATGCTGAGGCGCTGGCTCTGGAACTGGGCCTTCCAGCGGAAAAGGTCGAGGAGATTAAGCTTGGAGCATTTTTCCATGATGTTGGTAAAATAGAAATTCCCGGGGAGGTGTTAAGGAAAAAGACACCTTTAACGGGCGAAGAATGGGAGCTTTTAAAGCAGCATCCGGTTTTTGGGGTGGAGTTGATCCAGCCTTTAAAAATTTATGATAAATATTTGCCGTATATTTTATACCATCATGAGCGTTATGATGGCAAAGGTTATCCCTATGGTTTAAAAGGAGAAGAAATACCTTTAGGGGTCAGAATATTGACCCTGGCCGATTCTTTTGATGCCATGACTACCGACCGGCCATATAAAAAAGGTAAAACTCTTGATGAAGCAATTGAGGAATTACAGCGTTGTGCGGGAACCCAGTTTGACCCTGAACTTACGAAAGTATTTATTAAATACTTGAAACGTGAACGCCTTTTGGGTGATCATGCCCGGCAAACCGGTTAACCGGGCTTTTTTTTTATTTAAAATTATGATACAATTTTCAAGGATTGGGGTGGAAAAATGAAAATACTGGTTTTAAACGGACCGAATTTAAATCTTCTGGGAATTAGGGAACCGGAAATTTACGGCAAGGTAAGTTTAGAAGAAATAGAAAAGGACCTTACCGGTTTTGCCGAAAATCAAGGTGTGGAAATTATTTTTTACCAGAAAAACGGTGAGGGGGAGTTAATAGATCTTATTCACCGGTATTACCGGGAAATAGACGGGATTTTAATAAATCCCGGTGCTTATACCCATTACAGCATTGCTTTAAGGGATGCTTTGCTGGCGGTAGGAAAGCCGGCGGTGGAGGTCCACCTTTCCAATCTTTATAAAAGGGAAGAGTTCCGGCAACATTCGGTTACCGCTGGTGCTTGTATCGGCTACATTGCCGGCTTCGGGGTGGATAGCTATCGCCTTGGCTTAATAGCGTTAATTGATTATTTAAAAAGGCGGGATAAAGATGGAGCGAGTGGAAAAGCTTAAAAAAAAGCTTTTAAAAGAAGGAATTAACGCCTATTTTATCACCAAAAGAGAAAATGTGCGCTACATAGCAGGCTTCACCGGAAGTTCCGGTGCGGTGTTGATTACTCCCGAGAAAAATTATTTTATAACCGATTTTCGCTATGTGGAACAGGCGACCAAGCAATGCCCGGGATTTATCATAGAAAAACACGAAGACACGATTTATTCCCGGGTAGCCGAGCTTTTAAAGGGATTAAAAATCGATACTTTGCATTTTGAAGGAGATGCCCTGACTTTTAAAGATTACCGGGAACTTTCCGAAAAAGCTTCAGGGGTGAATCTGGTAAGTTTACCGGAAATAGTGGATGAACTCCGGGAAATTAAGGATAAAGATGAAGTTGAAATCATTAAAAAAGCCTGTGCCGTTGCCGATGCGGCCTTCAACCACCTTTTAAAAAAGTTAACTCCGGGTATGAGCGAAAAGGAAGTGGCCTGGGAGTTAGAGAAGTTTATGCGGGAAGCGGGAGCGGAAGATATAGCCTTTGAAACCATTGTTGCGTCCGGAGAGCGTGGCGCCCTGCCCCACGGAGTGGCATCGGAGAAAAAAATTACTTCCGGGGAAATGGTTACTCTGGATTTTGGGGCAAAATACCAGGGGTATCATTCCGATATTACCCGGACGGTAGCGATAGGTGAACCTTCGGAAAAAATGCTTGAAATATATGATGTAGTTTTGGAAGCTCAGGAAGCGGCTTTACAAGCCGTCCGCCCGGGAGCGCTGGCGGTAGATGTGGACCGGGTGGCCCGGGATATTATCGCCAAAGCAGGATATGCCGAGTATTTTGGCCACGGTTTAGGCCACGGGGTAGGCTTAAATATCCATGAAGGTCCACGCCTTTCTCCTAAAGGGAAGGCGGTTTTACAGCCGGGGATGGTGGTAACTATCGAGCCGGGTATTTATCTCCCCGGTAGCGGGGGGGTACGGATAGAAGATACGGTATTGGTTACCGAAAACGGCTGTGAAGTTTTAACCCGTTCTCCCAAAAATTTAATTATACTCTAAGATTTCTCAAATAAAAATTAGAATTAAGGAGGTTCTGGGATGATTTCAACCAACGATTTTCGTACCGGGCTTACCATTGAATTGGATGGAGAGGTATATCAGGTAATTGAATTTCAGCATGTTAAGCCCGGAAAAGGTAGCCCTTTTGTCAGGTCCAAGCTTCGGAACTTAATGACCGGTGCCGTAATTGAAAAAACTTTTAACGCCGGTGAAAAAGTTCCCAAAGCCCACGTAGACCGTCGGGAAGTGCAGTATCTCTACAATGATGGCGATAATTTCTACTGCATGGATATGGAAACCTATGACCAGTTTCCGCTGACCAAAGAGCAGTTTGGTGATGCCATTAATTACGTTAAAGAAAACACCAACCTCTGGGTACTGTTTTTCAAAGACAAGGTTATCGGGGTGGAATTACCCAACTTTGTTGAACTGAAAGTAATCGACACCCCTCCGGGAATTAAAGGAGATACTGCTTCCGGTGGCAGCAAACCGGCAACTTTAGAAACCGGCTACGTGGTTCAGGTTCCGTTCTTTGTGGAAGTGGGCGATGTACTGCAAATTGACACCCGTACCGGCCAGTATATTAAAAGAGTTTAACTTACAGGCGCACCAAAAGGTGCGCTTTTATAATTTATTACATTAAAGTTTTGCGTAACTTGTAATTAACTACCAATTTCAAAGCCCCGGCTAAGGAAGGAATTTCCTGTTTTTTGTCGAAGAAACTTAAGATGTAATATAATTAGGTTCAGGATATCCAAGGATTAACAATTATCACGAAAATTTTAGTCGGAAAGAGGGTGGCGGGTAATGGAAAAGATTGTTCCCAATAGGGAAGAAGCATTTAAACTTTTTAAAGAGTTTAACAAAAGTGAAAGCTTAATTAAACATGCCCTGGCGGTTGAGGCGGTAATGCTGCACTTTGCCGAACTATTTGGCGAAGAAGATAAGGAAAAATGGGGAATTATCGGTTTAGTTCATGACCTTGATTATGAAATGTATCCTAATGAACATTGTAAGAAAGTAAGAGAAATATTGACCGAAAGAAACTGGCCGGAAGATTACATTCGGGCAATAGAAAGCCATGGCTGGAAGATTTGTACTGATGTTGAACCGGTGGAAAAGATGGAAAAAGTACTATATGCAATTGACGAATTAACGGGATTGATTACCGCTACTGCTCTTATGCGGCCAAGTAAAAGCATCCTGGATCTCGAGGTAAAATCGGTAAAGAAAAAATGGAAGCAAAAAGGTTTTGCCGCAGGAGTAAATAGAGAGGTTATTGAAGAGGGCGCAAAAATGCTGGGGATGGAATTAGACAAATTAATCGAAGAAACTATTAAAGGTATGCGGAAAGTAGCAGATGTTATTGGGCTAAAAGGGGAAGTGTAGGAAATAAGCCGAACTAAAAGAAAAAATTACCGAAATAAAAAACAGAATAGCTTTTAAGAAGGTGAGATGCATTGAAAATAATACCCATTGATGAAACCATAAGAAAAGAAGTTTTTAATTTTTTTACCGAGCACTGGGGCGCGCCGATGATGGTAGCTAAAGGAAAGGTGCATTATGTAGATAAACTTCCGGGTTTTGTAGCTTTAGATGAGGGAAAAATAGTGGGATTAATAACTTATCGTATAGAAAACGGGGATTGTGAAATAGTATCCCTTGACAGTTTAAAAGAAAATCAGGGGATAGGCAGTAAACTGGTAGAGTATGTGGTAAGCGAGGCAAAAAGGCACGGCTGCAGAAGAGTCTGGCTTATCACCACCAATGATAATCTAAAGGCGATTCGTTTTTACCAGAAACAGGGATTTAACATGGCGGCTCTTTATTTAAATGCGGTAGAAAAAGCAAGAAAATTAAAACCGGAAATTCCATTATACGGGTTTGACGGCATACCTATTTTGCATGAAATCGAGTTTGAAAAAATATTGGAATAATTATAGACAAAGAACAGATGCAGGAAACAGTGCAGGTAAACCTCAGGTGGTTATAATTCCTATTAACCAGTATGATGAACTAAAAGCAGGAGAATGTTTAAGACCAATCTCCTGCATGGCAATAGCTAAAGTTATAAAACAGTAACTATCTTGATATTTGCTCCAATTACTCATGGTATTGCGGTCTTATGTAAACGTTTCATCTTTAAATTTAAACCATCATCTATCTCAGTCAGATGTATTTTCATGGAAATTATATTAAAGTTTTTTAAGAAAAACAATTTTTAATAGAAAGTTGAATCGGGTTAGGCTGGTTAGAAAAAGAATAGATATTTCAGCAAACCTAAGCCGGAAAAACTGACCTACAGGTTAAAAAGTTAGAATTGTTCGTTAAAGGAAATTAATGTTTTTTGTCGAAAAAATGAATTATGGAAAATATTTTACAAACCTTTAAATTTTGAGAAACCCTGCAGGTTTTATTATTTGCAGGGTTTATTTTTTTAGTTTCAATTGAAAAAAAGGATTAGTTAATTGTTAATCGCTACTTATCTTTAACAAAAAATTAAAAATATAATTATGTACCATAAGTCACAAATACTGTTATTTATGGTATAATAAAACCTGTTAAGCATTTAATGGGCGATTTTTTAACAATAAAAAATATTAAGATAATTCATGATATTTCATATTATAATTTCTATTTTTAAGTAAAAATTGTAGGAGGAAATTTGCAGTGAATAAAAGTTATCTTTATTTAGGAATTACGGTAGTGTTGTTTAGTACGTATGAAGTAGTAGGCAGAGTATTGGCAGGACTGGTTAATCCTTTTCAATTGAATTTTTTAAGATTTTTCTTTGGAGGATTTGTCCTTTTGCCTGTGGCTCTAAATAATATAAAGCGAAAAAATGTAAAACTTACGGGCAGTGATTTTTTGTTTGCATTTTTGATTGGTCTGTTAAATGTGGTTCTAAGTATGTCATTTTTGCAAATAGGTATTAATATGACTAAAGCAAGTCTGGCAGCGGCGATTTTTAGCTCAAATCCGCTCTTTGTGGTGCTTTTTGCTTATTTAATCTTGGATGAAAAATTGAACTTCCAAAAAATCTTGGGGCTTTTTATTGGAATCGTTGGGGTAGTAATTGTCTTTTATAAAGATTTAGAATTAGGAATTTCCCATGTTTATGGAATTCTGATGCTAATTTTAGCTGCGGTAACCTATGGGCTTTACACGGTTTTGGGTAAAAGGTTTTCGCAAAAAACCGACAGTGTAATAATGAATTCTTTTTCCTTTATCCTGGGAAGTGTATTTTTACTACCTATAATCTTACTAAAACACTACCCACTTTTTTTCCTTCAGCCTAAAGCAATTTTACCAATGGCTTATTTGACTTTTTTTGTTACAGGTTTAGCCTATTACACGTATTTTTTGGGTTTAACTAACATTAGTGCAGGGAATGGATCGATGGTGTTTTTTATAAAACCGGTATTGGCAAGCTTTTTTGCTTGGGCAATATTAGGAGAAAAGATAACTTTTGAGTTTATTGCTGGAACGATGGTTATTCTTTTAGGAATATATATAGTCCAATGGGCCGGACAGGTTAACGATGGTGCGACTTGTAAAAAGTTGCGGACTTTAGAAAAATAACTTTAAATAATTAAAGAGGCTTCTGGTTTCCCAGAAGCCTCTTCGCTTTAAGGTGTCTTTTTATTTAGTTTGTAGTGCTGGGGGTTGTATAGATGCAGTTACCGGCCTGTCCCCGGCCCTGGCCTCTAAACTGGCCTTTACCTTGTCCCATACCTCTTCCCTTGCCATAACCGTTGCCGCCGACAGTGGTTTTGTTGATGTGGGCTTTTACCCGCTCAACCATCTGGGATTTTGCTAAATCCGCTTGAGCTTGAGTAATTTTCCCGTCTTTGACAAGCTGGTCTAATTGAGCGGTTCTTTCTTTGACGATAAAGTTTACCAGGTCAGTTTCGCTTTTACCCTTTTCTTTGGCTATCTGGGCCAGGGATTTACCGCTTTGCCGTTCCGTTATTAAAGTAGTAGTGTCAATTCCCAAGAATTTAGCGATGGAATCCAGCATGCTGCCGAAGGTTTGACCAAGCCTTGCCCCGTACCCCTTCATGGTTTGAACTACTGCAGGAGTAGTTGTAGTTGTCTCAGCGGCAAAAATGGTGGCGGGGACTGTTGCCAGTAAAACTCCTCCAATTACTAAACCTGCTGCTAACCTTTTGAACCAATTTTGTTTTTTCATGATATCTACCTCCATAAATTTTTTGTATTTGCCCCTCGTTTGGAGCTTACTTAAATAATAGCCGTAAGGTGTTGTGAACCTTTCAGGAAAGTGTTAAGGAGTTGTCAAGAATTACTGGGAAAGTTTTTTTAACTTGAAACAAGATTTTTCTTGCCTTTTTTCCGAATAGTAGCTAAAATTTTAAAGTAGTTATACATATAACTACTATGGAGGGAGATTTTATTGTTAGAAAAGTTAAAGGCTTTGGGCTTTAGTGAGTATGAGGCAAAAGCTTACCTTGCTTTACTAAACTTGGGGGAAGCTACCGGCTACGAGGTGGCCAAAAACTCCGGGATTCCCCGGTCAATGATATACCAGACCTTGAATAAGCTTATAGAAAAAGGTGCAGTGCAGAAAATTCAAGGTGAACCGGTAAAGTATCTGGCTGAACCGCCACCGGAATATTTGGAGCGGTTAAAAGAGGAGTTTTCCTTAAAAATTAGCGAAGCGAAAAAAGCTTTAGAAGCCTTAACTCCCCCAGGTGCGAAAGAAAGGGTAATCCATTTAAATGGTGAACAAATAGCCGGAAGAATTCGGGAAATGCTCCAGAAAGCAACGAAAAATATTAAATTACTGGCTTCAATGGCAATGGTTTTACCCTACCAGGAGCTGCTGGAAAACGCCAGGCAAAGGCAGGTGGCTGTCGAGTTAACATTGATTGGAAAGGGGGAAGAATTACAGGAATTTGATCCTGTAATCTTAACACCGGAAAAAACGGTTTTAAAAAAAAGAGGAAGCTTGGGGTTTCAGCTGATTATTGATGATGATGAGCTTCTTTTAGCTGAAGAAGGAGGGGAAAATGAGACTATTGGTATATGGACCAGGCATCCGGTAGTAGTCCATTTAGCAGAACACCATTTTTTCCATCATCATGACTTGCCCAAACTTTTTAATGCTTTTCTCAGTGAGATAGAACCAGAGGTTAAGGAACACTACTGGAAAAAGATTAAGGAGCTACAACAAAAACTTGAAATGTAAAGAGGGTGAGAGCTTGGAGCACCAGCGGCATAATTTTGGGGAAAATAAATGGCTTACCATGTTTGTGGTGGTTATAGGCACTTTCATGGCTATCCTCGACACCTCCATCGTCAATATTGCCATTCCCAAGATGATGCAGGTTTTTGCGGTGGGCACCGAAGAAATTCAGTGGGTTTTAACTGGTTATATGTTAGTGATGGGTGTGGTCATTCCCGTTACCGGCTACCTGGGCGATACTTACGGTTATAAAAGATTGTACATTGCTGCCCTCTTTTTCTTTACCTTGGGCTCTGCTTTATGTGGTTTTGCCTGGAGCAATAACTCGATGATTGCTGCCCGGGTAGTTCAGGCCATAGGCGGCGGGATGATGATGCCCGCGTCCATGACGATTATTTTCAATACCTTTCCCAGGGAAGAGCGGGGGATGGCGTTGGGGATCTGGGGGATATCGGTGATGGTAGCCCCGGCCATTGGTCCGACCTTAAGCGGCTATTTAGTGGAGTATTTTAACTGGCGGCTAATTTTTACCATTAACATTCCCATCGGTCTTTTTGGCATGGTCATGGCGCTTCTGTTTTTAAAAGAATCGGTGCGCCGGCCTCATGCTACCTTTGATTTACCAGGTTTTATCACCTCATCGGTGGGATTTTTTGCCCTCCTTTTAGCGCTGAGTAAAGGGACCGATTGGGGCTGGAGTTCGGCCAAAATACTGTTCCTTTTCTGGCTTTCCGCTTTGTCCCTTACGCTTTTTGCTTACTTCGAGCTAAAAAGTCCTGAACCTCTTCTCGATTTAAGCGTCTTAAAAAACCCTACTTTTTCGATGAGCTTAATTATTACCATGATTAATACCATGGGACTTTTTGGTGGCCTTTTTCTTTTTCCTATTTTCTTTGAAAATTTGCGGGGTTATCCGCCGATGGATACGGGGCTCATTATGCTTCCGGCGGCGTTGGCTTCGGGTTTGGTGATGCCTATTGCGGGACGTCTTTTTGACCGTTTTGGGGCAAAGCCAGTAGTGTTATTTGGATTAACCCTGGCGATTATAAGTTCCTATGGCCTATCTCTTACGCACATTAATACCGAACTCTGGTGGTTGCAAACTTTATTAATCATCCGGGCGATGGGGATTGGTTTTTCGATGATGCCGGTAAATACTGCTGGCATGAATGCTCTGCCTAATTATCAGGTGGGGAGAGCATCGGCCATCAATAATACCTTACGTCAGGTAAGTAGTTCTCTGGGGGTGGCGATTATCACCACAATTACCCAGCAACGGGTGGCTTTTCACACTGCCCGTATGGTGGAAGGCTTGAACCAGGCTTCTCCGGTATTTCAGAATACCGTTAATTTCCTTAAAAGTGGCTTGAGCTTTATGGGTGTTTCACCTCTAGTTTCGGTCAAAGGAGCTATGGGGGTAATTGCTATGCGACTTTATCAGGTAGCGTATGCCAAAGCTATTACCGATGCGATCCTGGTTACGGCTTTTATTATGGTTTTTGGGGTTATCCTTACTTTCTTTTTGAAAGAGGAAAGAAAAAACCAGGAAGAAAAAGAAAAATTACCTGTGGCGGAATTTTAAAGGGAGGTGCCGGAATTGAAGAAAAAGTTTTTAGCAATAGTTTTGGTTATTGTGCTTTTAGGAGCCGGTTATGGAATTTATGCTTACCTTGACAGTAAAAATTACGTTACTACCGATGATGCCAAGGTGACTGCCGATATTTACAGTATTGGCGGCAAAACCGGCGGTAAAGTAAAGGAAGTGAAAGTTCAGGAAGGTGATGAGGTAAAAGCAGGTGAGCTTTTAGTAAAATTTGAGGATGATTTAGCTAAAGCTCAGTTAGAGCAGGCCCAGGCGGGATTAAGTGCAGCTCAAATGCAGTTAAAAAAGGTGTTAAAAGGAGCCAGGGTTGAGGATGTAAACGCAGCCAGGGCTTTATATGAACAAGCGCTGGCTGGCTATAATGGGGCCAAGGAATCATACGAGCAGCTAAGTAAAGACATAGATGACCTTCAGAAAAAATATGATGCTTTAAAGCCCTTACTGGCAAATCCAGCTACCCCCCAGGAGGTAAAAGATCAGGCCAATGAACTTTTAAAGCAAATTGCCCAGTTAAAGTACCAGCAGTTAGCGGCCAAGACCCAAATGAATACCGCGCAAGCCGGCGTAAAAGCTGCTAAAAGTAAACTTGATCTGGCACTAAACGGTGCCCAGCTCGAAGACGTCAAAGCAGTAGAAGCTCAAGTTAAAGCCCAGGAAGCAGCTTTAAAACTTGCCAAATTAAACCTGGATGCGACCGAGGTAAAAGCACCGGTAAAAGGTGAGGTAGTCAAAGTCTGGGTAAAGCCCGGGGAAATTTTGGCTCCAGGCCAGGCTGCCGTATCCCTGGCGGACTTTAGTAACCTCTACGTTACCGCTAACATCCTGGAGAAAGAGATAAGCGGGGTTAAGGTTGGAGCTTTGGTTAAAATTTACGTGGATGCTTTGGGGGGGAAAGTCTTATCCGGCAAGGTTGAATCTATAGGCAGGGCAACCCAATCGACCTTTAACCTCTTTTCCGCTGACAGTTTTACCGGAAGCTTTACGAAGGTAAGTCAACGGATACCGATAAAAATTAAGCTTTTGGAAAAGCCGGAAGGGCTTATTCCGGGGCTTTCAGTAACGGTTAAAATTAAAAAATAAGTAGAAAAGCCGGTCTCTTAAGGGACCGGCTTTTTACCCAGATAAGGGAGGATGGTTTTGATAAGCTTTTTGAACAATTCCAATTCATCATGGGAGCATTTAGAAAGCAAGCTTAGCAATTCTGGATCAAGATTTTGCAGAAAATTATAAAATGAAATATTTTCCTGAACTCCGGACGGTTCAAAAGGGGTACTTCCCAAGATAAGGTAATCTAAAGATACATGCAAGCACTGGGCGATGTTAACTAAGACGGGAAGGCTCATTTGCCGCTCTCCCCGTTCTAATTGTCCTACGTAATAATCCGAAAGCCCGAGAATTTCGGCAAATTCTTCCCGGGAAAGCTCAAGCTTTTCCCTTTCTTCCCGAATTCTCTGCCCGATAGCTTTAGTATTGATTTCCAAGTTTGCTCACTCCCTGTGGATATAACTTTATCGGAATTCTTTGTAAAGAAAAATTTGCAATTAGCATAAAAATATTATTGGCAATTAGCATAAAATTATGTAAAATGATGTAAAAAAATATATCGGGAGTGAGCAGGGTGGGTAAAGTGGATAAAATTGAAGTTGCCAGAAATATCTTATATAACGCCGCCAGAATGAACATGAATAAAGAAATTATCCTAAAAATTAGTCAAAAAATAGATCAGTACATAGTGGAACATTTTAACAAAAACAGTAGTCAAAAAGACATTTTGGGAAAAGAGCAGATTGGCAAATAGCATAAAGATATTATTTGCAAAAAGCTTTTTATGTATTAAAATAAAAATATCTGGGGGTAATTTTGCTAAGTTGGGGGCAAAAAGGAAGTGCGAGCGGGAAGAAAGAGCTTGGCCTTTAATTTATTATTAATCGGAGGATTGCTTTTAACATTTATATTATATTTTTTAAAAAAGGATGGAGATTTGATCTGGAACTTTTTTTTAATGTTTCAGGTAATTTGGGCCATAGGGCTTAGTTTGCTTTTTAAAGAAGTAAGCGTTCAAGCAAATACTGACGCGCTTACCGGGCTATTTAATCGAAACTATTTTAATGAGAAGTTATACAATATAAAAACCAAAGGTCCAATTTCCTTAATTTTACTCGACCTTGATAATTTTAAAAATATAAACGACCTTTACGGGCACCTTGCAGGAGATACTGTATTGCAAAAGGTTGCTGAGATTCTAAAAAATGTTACCAGAAAAGTAGATGTTATCGTTCGCTGGGGTGGAGATGAATTTGTGGTTGTGCTTTGGGAAACTGACGAACAGGAAGCTTTAAATATTGCCCGGCGTATTAAAACCCAGATAGAAAACTATGATTTTGTTTTTGGGCAAAGTCGTGTTAGAATTTCCGTAAGTATTGGTATTGCTTCAATGCAGGAAAGCGACTTAAACGATAAAGACCAGCTTTTTAAAACTGCTGATGAGGCACTTTATTTAGCCAAAGGAAAAAAGAAATTAATTACAGTAAGCACTTAAGGCCAAGTTTAAATGATTTTGTAAATAAAAAGAGGCTTCTGGAAAACCAGGAGCCTCTTTTTTCTTAGGTGTTAAGGGTTTTGTAGTACTGTGGGACAGCCCTTTTTGCGTATTCTGTGCTATTATAAGAGCAAGAACTGTTGTTAGAAAGAGGTGTTTTAGCATGGTGAAAAAAATTACCTTTTTAGGATTAATAATCGGAATAATTTTTATAGCAGGCTGCAAGGTCGGTGCCCAACCGGAGAAAGCCAAATGGACTGTAGGGATCTTAGCTGCCAGCGGTATAAAGGCGGAAAAAATCGTGGGTCTTAAGCAAGGTTTAGCGGATTTAGGGATTATCGAGGGAAAAGATGTTAACTATATTATTTTAAATGCCGAAGGTGAGCGGGAACAGCTATTGCCTTTAGCCCGAAAGTTAGTCCATGAAAAGCCGGATGTGCTGGTTGCCACCGGAGGTGTGGAAGCGGATGCCCTGAAAAGAGCAGCTAAGAATCAAGATACTCCCATTGTTTTTATCGGAGCTGCTTCTTCGGTAGAAGGTGGTCTGGTAAAAAGCTTTATCGAACCGGGAGGACAAATTACCGGGGTGGATAATTATCATGCGGAGCTGGCCGGAAAAAGGTTGGAATTGTTAAAGAAGTTGCTGCCGTCGGTGAATAAGGTTATCGTTCTTTATGACCCTAAGGTACCCCCCGGTTATACCAGTTTGAAAATTGTTAAAGATACAGCAAAAGATTTGGGAATAGAAATAAAAACCATAGCAGTAAGTTCAAGGGCTGAATTTAAAGCAAAATTGAACCAACAATCCCTAAAAGGATTTGATGCTATTCTTCCTTTATCCAGTTTTTTGCTGGAAACTTTAACCCAGGATTTATTAAACCTTTCTCTGCAATATAAGATTCCGGTTATGGGTATTTTTGAGCAGGAGGCGGACCGGGGTTATTTTGCAGCTTATGGAGTTTCCATGTACAACCAGGGGTATCAGGGAGCCAGGATTGTAGCCAAAGTACTCCACGGCCAGCAACCGGAACAGATTCCTGTAGAAACACCGGATAATCTGGAATTGGTGGTAAATCTGCGTACAGCAAAGAAGTTAGGACTTAAGCTTAATGCAACCGGATTGAGTTTTGCTAAAACTGTAATTAAGTGAAATTGAGGCGATTTGCGATGAAATTTTGGAACAGGATAAAAATTAAGGTTTTAGCTTTTGGTATTCTTATGTCCATTATACCTCTGGTGTCACTGGCCTATCTTAATGTTCGGGCAGCCGAAAAGGATTTACTGGTATCCATTCAGCAGCGGAATACTGATCTGGTAAAAGGAATTGCTATGGATATCGGTCAGTTGATTTCCGAAATAGAAGATAAAATTTCCGCTGCCGGTAATGTTTTCGGGGAGGCGCTTTTGCAGCAGGACCGGGAAAGTCAGGAAAAATTCCTTTATATCTTTTTACGGGATATACCGGCCGTTGAAGATATTAGTCTATTGGATGCGCGGGGAAGAGAAGTTGCCCGGGTTTCCAAACGGGAAGTAATTACTCCCCAAAAACTGTCCCAAGTAGATCCGGAACTCTTAAGCAAAGAAGGAATGGTCAAAAGCTATCAGACTGCTGACCGGCGAACCATGGTCAGTTTAATCATCCCGGTGAAAAGTTTGTTGACCCGGGAAATTAAAGGTGGTTTTTATGTTCAGGTTAATTTAAGGCCTGTTATGAATACCGTACTGGCCAAGTACGGTAACCAAGACGGCGACATTTTTGTGGTTAATAATGATGGGAAATTAATTGCCCATGAAGATTTCAGACAGGTTTTAAAACAAACTCCGGTAAACTCCAGCCTTGCTGTCCGCCGTTTTATGGAGGGAAAGGAATATGAAGGTACGTTGCCTTTAAGATATGTTTCTTTTAACGGCGAGGAAGTATTGGGGGTTTATGCACCTATAAAAAAATTAGGGTGGGCAGCGGTTATGGAAATCCCGGTTCGTGAAGCTTACAAACCCATTACTGCTTTGAAGTTTAAGTTTCTAATAATAACATTTTTTGTGGTAGTGTTGGTTGTGATAACCTGTATTCTTTTTGCTTTGCGTTTTACGAAACCTATTGAGGTTTTAGAACAGGGAGCCAGGCGGGTGGCTGCCGGAGACCTGAACTTTGTTTTACCCAAAACTACCGATGATGAAATCGGGCAATTGGTAGAAGCTTTTAACTTTATGACGCAACAGATAAAGCAAAAATCTGCAGAACTTATTCAAACGGAAAAAATGGCGGCTTTAGGGTTACTGGCTGCCGGAATAGCCCATGAAATTAATAACCCTTTAGCTACTGTTTCTGCTTATGCTGAAGACCTGTTGGAGAGGATTAATGAAGAAGATGTAAGGGAGCTTCACCGCTCCGGGGAATTGGCGAGATACTTACAGGTAATCTGTAAACAGATCGAGAGGTGCAAAAAAATTACCGGAAGTTTGTTAAATTTTGCCAGACAACCTGCCGGTCATATGATTGACATAAATCTTAACGAATTGCTGGAAGATACTTTGGCCCTGGTTAATCACCGGATTAAACAACTTGGCATTCAGGTTGAGAAAGAATTTAATGTAGATTTGCCTGTGGTTAAAGGGGACCTTTCCCAGCTACAACAGGTTTTGCTCAATATTATCGGTAATGCTCTGGATGCTATGGAAACAACGGGAGGACGGCTTAAACTGGTTACTGAAAAAAGAGAAAAAGATTTAGTAATTAAAATAATCGACACCGGAACAGGCATTGCCCAGGAGGAGCTGAAGAAAGTTTTTGATCCTTTCTATACTACAAAACCGTTGGGTAAAGGTACCGGACTGGGACTATCCATTTGTTATGGTATTGTTAAAGAAATGAAGGGGGATATTCAAATTAGCAGCAGTTTAGGTAAGGGAACAACGGTAACTATTATTTTACCGATGGAGCGGAAAGAAGGTGAGAAAGATGAAGGAAACAATTAAAGTTCTGGTAGTTGATGATGAGGAAAATTTTCGGGATTTGCTTATTCAACGGTTAACCCGGAAAGGCTATGGAGTTAAGGGAGCGGCAACCGGTGAAGAGGCTCTCCAATTTTTAAAGGAAGAAACTTTTCATTTAGCAATTTTTGATATTAAAATGCCGGGAATGGATGGAATAGAACTGCTGCAACGGGCCAGGCAATTAGATGAAAATCTTCAGGTGATTATCCTTACCGGGCACGGTACCATAGAATCGGCTATTGGAGCGATGAAGCTTGGGGCTTATGATTATTTAACCAAACCCTGTAATCTGGCAGAGCTGGAAATTACCCTGCAAAAAGCTTACGAGAAAAGGCAGTTACTGGAAGAAAATTTGGGGATGAAAGAAGTTTTGCGCAGGGATAGAAGTTCCAAAGTAATTGTAGGTAAAAGTCAAGCCATTACCAGGGTGCTGGAGTTAGCGAAAAAGGTGGCGGCTTCCGACTCACCGGTGCTGATTGAGGGAGAAAGCGGTACCGGTAAGGAATTAATTGTCAATGCGATTCACCAGTGGAGCAATAGAGCCCAACAACCGCTGGTAGCTATCAACTCCGGAGCCCTACCGGCCCAACTTCTGGAAAGCGAGCTCTTCGGTTATGAAAAAGGGGCTTTTACCGGAGCCACAACTACAAAAATCGGTTTAATTGAAAGCGCTCACCGCGGGACTTTGTTTTTAGATGAAATCGGGGAAATGGAACTGGGATTACAGGTAAAACTTTTGCGGTTTCTGGAAACCGGTGAATTCCGGCGAGTTGGTGATATACGCTTACGCAAAGTGGATGTTCGGGTAATAGCGGCTACCAACCGGAATCTGGAGGAAGAAGTGGCGAAAGGTAATTTCCGGGAAGATTTATATTACCGGCTGAATGTCATTAAGATACGGGTTCCTCCTCTGCGGGAGCGAAAAGAAGATATTCCCTTACTGGTTGAGTACTTTTTGCAAAAGGCGGGTAACGGGGTAAAAAAGGAACTTACTCCGGATGCTTTGCAGGCACTTATGAGTTACGATTATCCCGGGAATGTTCGGGAACTTTTCAATATCCTGGAACGGGGGCTGTTGCTCAGCACCGGGGATAAAATCCAAAAGGAAGACCTTTTTGGCTGTCTTCCCCGGGAAGAGGCACCGAAAAAGATTTATACTCTGGAAGAAATGGAAAAAAGATATATTAAACAGGTTTTAGAGGCGGTTCAATGGAATAAAACCAAGGCCGCCGAACTTTTAGGAATTAGCGTCCGCAATCTTTATCGTAAAATTGAGGAATACCAATTAAAGAAATAACTTAAAACGTTACTTGCCATCCATGACATTTTGTCACAGCAAATGACAAATTGTCATGGATTTTTTTTATCTCTATCCCGATTTTTGAGCCTTTTGGGGTTGGTATAGTTTTTGCTTAAAAAGTTTATGAAAAATTAAACTCTCCGGAGAGGGATATTTGTGAGATATTGTTCAAGTAGCACCGGCCTTTGACGATTAAATTTTACAACCTATTTAGTTGTTTGGAAAGGAGAATAAGCAGTGAGCTCAGACAAGAAATGGGCAATGGTAATTGATTTGCAAAAATGTATTGGCTGTGATACCTGTACGGTGGCCTGCAAAGCCGAAAACCGTACGCCACCGGGAATATCGTACAATGTTGTCATTGAAGAGGAGAAGGGGATTTTCCCCAATGTTACTAAAATTCATATTCCGAGACCGTGTATGCAATGTGACCGACCTGCTTGTGTTCAAGTTTGTCCGGTAAAAGCAACCTATAAAATGGAAAACGGAATTGTTGCCATCGACTATGACCGCTGTATTGGTTGCCGCTATTGTATTGTAAGCTGTCCTTACGGAGCCAGGTCTTTTGATTTTGGTGAGGATTACAGCCGGGAGATGATTGGCTACAACGAAGTGCAGGCGCCGGAATACGGTATCGACCGCGGCAAACGGGAGAAAGGTAAATCGCCAATAGGGAATGTTCGCAAATGTATGTTTTGCTACCACCGGTTACAGCGCGGAGAAGAACCGGCCTGTGTTGAGGTTTGTTTGGGAGATGCCCGCTATTTTGGCGATCTTAACGATCCGGAAAGTGTGGTATCCAAATTGGCTGCAAGTCCCAGGGCCTTCGTTCTTCAGGAAGAAATGGGAACCAAACCCAGGGTCATATATCTGAAATAAATTAAAAAGAGGGAGGATGAGGGTGCGGTGAAAAGCAGCATACGATTGACTAAAGCCTGGTATGGGGTACTCGTTATATTAATGGCGCTCGGTGGCTGGGCGATTATCGAACGAATTCGAGGCGGTTTGGCCGTTACTAATTTGACCAGTACCACGCCGTGGGGAGCCTGGGTAGCCTTTTATATCTTTTTTGTGGGTTTAAGTGCCGGGTCTTTTCTTCTCTCGACTATGATTTTTGTGTTTAAAATGGAACAATATGAGAAAATTGGTCGGGATGCTTTGCTGGTTGCCATTCTCAGCATGGTTTTAGCTATGTGTTTTATTTTGATAGATTTGGGAAGAATGGAGCGCTTCTGGCATGCTTTACGTTACTGGAATTTCACCAGTATCCTGGCCTGGGAAGTTCGGTTTTATGTAGTTTATATTGGTTTATTAATGGCTGAACTTTATTTTTCCATGCGACAGGATTTAATTCGGGCTGCTCAAGGCAGTGGGTGGCAAGCAGCTTTAGCCCGTTTTCTTACCTTTGGCAGTACCGACCTGACCGTTGCTTCCAAACAGCGGGACCATCGTTTGTTGAAAATATTAGGTTCAATCGGAATTCCCGTTGCTATTTTTGGAGTCCACGGCGGAACGGGAACGCTTTTCGCAGTAGCCAAAGCTCGACCTTTTTGGAATAGCGGGCTTTTTCCGGTAATCTTTGTGGTTTCGGCTTTGGTTTCGGGAACCGCGTTATTACTGGCAATTTATGTGATCCGGAGCAAAGTGATGGGGCGTGAGGTAGATAAGGAAATGGTTAAGTCCCTGGCGGGACTCTTAACCCTTTTTCTGTTTATCGATTTAGGATTGGAATTTTACGAATTTTTTGTGGGCGCCTATGGACTTAAGCATACGGAACTGGCTACCATCGAAACTATTTTTCGGAGTCCGTTTTCCTGGTCGTTCTGGTGGGTACAGCTGTTTCTGGGAGTAGTTGTTCCACTGTTTATTTTCTTTCACCCCAGGCTGAAAGAATCGGTAAATGCTATTGCCCTGGCGGCTATTTTGGTGGTAATCGGCATTTTAGGCGTACGGTTTAACATTGTGGTACCTGCTTTAATTGTCCCGGTGTTGCCGGGATTGCCCTGGGGTTATTATTATCCTACGCTTGTTGAATGGCTTAGTAGTTTAGGAATAGTGGCTTTCGGTCTGTTTTTGTATACAGTGGCAATTAAAGCATTACCAATAGATACCGTTGAAGAATTAAGGGAGGGAAAATAATATGGATCAACAAAAGAAGCCGGTTAAAATCAGCCGAAGAAGTTTTCTTAAAACCAGCGCTGTTTTGGCGGGAGTAGGTTTGGTAGCTCCCGCAGCCTTGGGGTCTGAGCAGTCGGCGGTTGAAACCTGGTTTTTAGATGATCCTCACGGGACGGGCAAAGAGGTCCTGGATTACGGTGCCGAAGATGTTATTTATACCACCTGCGAACAGTGTAATACCCATTGTACTATAAAAGCGGTTATAACCCCTGCTAAAGGAAACGGTCCTACTTCTTATATCAGAAAGATAGCCGGCAACCCTTATAGTCCGCTTAACATGCAACCTTTTGGTCAGATTCCTTACGGGACACCTGTGGATGAGGCAGCAAAAGGTAGCGGTGATATAGCCAAGGAGGGAAGAGGCTTCCGGGGCGGACTGACCTGTCTTAAAGGCCAGGCCGGTATCCAAACTGCTTATGATGCTTTGCGAGTGCAAAAGCCTCTAAAAAGGGTTGGCCCCCGGGGAAGCGGGCAATGGCAAAGTATTAGCTGGGAACAAGCGTTAAAGGAAATTGTCTATGGCAGCCCCGATCTGGGAACTCCAGGGCTAAAGAGCATCTGGGCCTTTGTTCCCGAAGAGAAGGTAATGGCCGATTGGGAAAAAGTAAAAAAAGGAGAGATGTCCCAGGAAGAATTTGATGCGAAGTATAAAGATGTGCTTATCGATACTAAACATCCGGATTTGGGGCCCAAGGCCAATCAAATTGTAGGTTTTTTTGGAGACCGGCGGGATTTTTTCAAAGAACGTTTCTGGAGCCAAACCCTTGGCAGCATTAACAGCCTTGATCATGGAGGAATTTGTGGTGTTAACGGTGTAATCGGAAATGTACAGTCTTTTAACACAGAAAAACCGAAAAAGCGCATGTACGCCGATGTGGATAATGCTGAGTTTCTAATTGTCTGGGGAACCGACCCGCTGGTGGCCAATAAAGGGCCAACTTGGCTTGCGCCCAAAATTATGAATGCTCTTAAAAGAGGGATGAAGCTGGCGGTGGTGGACCCAAGATTGAGTCGGATTGCTGAAAAG
The DNA here is from genome assembly GCF_000427565.1 of Carboxydothermus ferrireducens DSM 11255. NCBI lineage: Bacteria > Bacillati > Bacillota > Clostridia > Thermoanaerobacterales > Thermoanaerobacteraceae > Carboxydothermus > Carboxydothermus ferrireducens. The sequence goes on along the minus strand of NZ_ATYG01000013.1, from coordinate 38,988 downwards.
GCACACATCTGGGTACCGATTAAACCGGGAACCGACGCGGCTTTAGCTCTGGGTATGGCCCGCTGGATTATAGAAAACAAGCGTTATGACTTAAGATACTTAACCAATCCCAACAAGGAGGCAGCAAAAGCTGACGGGGAACCGACCTGGTCCGATGCAACTTATTTGGTCAATCTGACCGCAAAAGGAAAGCCAAAGCTAAGGGCCAGTGATCTCGGAATTGGAACTAAAGAACAGTTTGTGGTAATCCAGAATGGCAAGCCAGTACCCCATGACCAGGCTACCGAAGGACAATTGGAAGTGGATACGGTTATTAACGGCATTCATGTCAAGTCGGTGTTTACCCTGTTTAAAGAGCGGGTTATGGAGTACACCATTGAGGAATATGCCAAGATTTGCGAAATCGACCCGCAGCTGATTATCGAACTGGCCCGGGAGTTTACTTCCCATGGGAAAAAAGCGGCTATAACTTCCTACCGGGGTCCGGCAATGCATACCAATGGTTTCTATAATCTCCGGGCTATTAACTGCCTTAACCACCTGATCGGCAACTATGACTGGAAAGGGGGCAGTATGAGCACCGGAGCGAAGTTCAATCCTTTCGAAGGTAGGTATGATTTGTTAAAAGTGCCGAAAGGATTTAAAGCCTGGGGCATTCCGCTGGTACGTAACAAGGTTGCCTATGAAAAGACAACTCTTTTTGAGCGGGATGGTTACCCGGCCAAGCGTCCCTGGTTTCAGTACTCCGGAAATAACATTCAGGAGGCCTTACCCAGTGCTGCTGAAGGTTATCCATACCCTATCAAAGCCCTGTTCATCCACCGGATTTCTCCTTTATTATCGGTGCCGGTGGGAAAAGCTCATAAAGAGATCTTAAAAGACCAGAAAGCTATTCCCCTTTTGGTGGTATCCGATGTGGTAATCAGTGAAACAGCTACTTATGCCGATTATATTTTGCCCGATTTAACTTATCTGGAACGCTGGGGCTTTGAAACCATATACCCCAATTTTCCCCTGAAAGAAACCCATATTCAACAGCCGGTAACCCGGGTTTATCCTGAAGCCCGGCAGATGGAGGACTTCTTTATTGAGCTGGCCAAGGAGTTAAAGCTGCCGGGGGTGGGAGCTGGGGCTTTTCCGGACGGCAGTTCCCTGGACAGAGCCGAGGACTTTTACCTGAAGCTGGTGGCGAATATTGCCTATGATGGAAAGGAGCCGGTACCGGAAGCGGATGATAAAGAACTGTTAATCTTTGAAAGGGCAAGGAAAAAAGCGCTGGGGAAGTTTTTTGATCTGGAGGCCTGGAAACGGGCGGTAAAGCCGGAAGAGTGGCGCCGGGTGGTCTATGTTCTTAATCGGGGAGGTAGATTTGAAGAAAAAGGGAATGAATATGATGGTCCGTACCTTAAGTATAAATTAGCTTCTGAGGTTAATTTTTACTCCGAAAAAGTGGCTAAAGGTAAGCACTCATATACCGGCAAGCCTTTTGATGGTCTTCCCCGAATTGAAGAAATCGCCCATTACAATGGACAAAGGGTGGAAAATGAGGGTTATCCCCTAATTTTAATTACCTGGAAGGCAAGACATATCGGAACTCACCGTAATATCAGCGATGCTTGGTTACGGGAAATTGAGGCGGAAAATTACGTTTGGATTAATCCGGAAGATGCTAAAAAACGCGGGATTAACTCCGGAAATACCATCAAAATTATATCTCCAAACTTTGAAGTGCAAGGTAAGGCCCTGGTAACTAATGGCATTAAACCCGGAGTAGTGGGATGCAGTTATAATTACGGCCACTTTGCTTATGGCGCAGCACCGGTGATAATTGACGGCAAAAAGATACCTGCCGTTCAACCTTACGGTCATACAAAATGGGTAGCTGGAGTTAGTGATACCGGATTTGCGTTGGGCAGAGGTACCGGTTTTTCGGTAAATGATGTTCAATTAGTGGATGTGGCCTTGAAAAATGCTTGCTTGTCCGATCCTATTGGCGGCGGAGCCAGTGAATTGGATACCAGAGTGGAAATAATCAAGGTTTAAGTTTTTGAAAAATCAGGCTTCTGGGCAGAACCAGAAGCCTTTTTAATTATAAAATCCAGAATATTAGAGTATTTTACAAGATTTAATTTCATTAGAAGTATTTTTCCGCGCAGGGAATCGGTTACCAAAATACGCTTTACGGTAAAGGGGTTATTATTTTGCGGAATATTGCCAGCTAAAGCTATTTTAAATCCATTTTCTTTAAGACGACTTATAAACCAGGTATTATAGTTGCCGTGGGGATAGCAAAAGATTTCTGGTCTAATTCCTGTTTCATATGAAATGCGTTCAACGGAGAGCATTAAGTCTTTATTTACCCTTTTTTCAGCTTCCTGCCATGTTTCCATTCTTTTTTGAGTTGCAAGATAAATTGGCCCTAAAAAGGGATAATTTTTCTTTTTATTTTTACCGGTAATAACTTTATTATGGCTATCGTAGGTATGAGAGCCAAAATAGATTAAACCGGACTTGGCCATTTCTCGAACTTCAGCCCAGTTTAGATAGCCTTTTATGGGATCGTTATGGTTTTTTGCCTGGTCAATACGGGCAACAATTAAGTTAATTTCGGCCGGAATCCGGTATTTTTTTAGAATAGGGAAAGCATACAGGTAATTGTTGCGGTAGCCGTCATCAAAGGTTATTAAAAATTCTTTCCCGGATGGTTTATAGCCGTTATAGTAAAAGTCAATAAGCTTTTCGGCAGAGATGGGTTTGTAGCCGGCATTTAATAAAGTTTTTATCTGGTTTTCAAAGGTTTCAACCCTGATATTGTAAAGATGATTAACTTTACCCCAGGCATTATCTGGAACTACTCCGTGATATTCCAGGACCAGAATACTGGAAGAAGAGGAAGAAGGCGTGCATCCGGAAAAGATAAAAATAAAAAGGAAAAGCAAAAATGCGGCAAAAACTTTTCTTAACATTTGATATCCCTTCTTTTGCCAGATAGATAATATTGCTCTAAAAGGAGCCTTGAAAAGTTCACAAATGTTCCTAATAACATTCCGCCAATTACATCTGAAGGGTAATGGTGGCCTACATAGATCCGGGAAAAGGCCATTAAAAGCGAATAAACAATTGCCAGCAATCCTAAAGAAGGGGAAAGGGTGTAAATGCCAAGGGCTAAAGTAAAACCTCCCGTTACATGGTCGGACGGGAAGGAGCTGTCCGGCTGGTGGGCATACAATAAATGAACTTTATGGCTAATAAAAGGACGGGGGCGATAATAGATTTTGCCGGTGATACCTGCAATACCTAAGGCAATTAACCCGGTGAAGCCAATCTTAAATACCTCGATTTTTGCTTTTTTTGAACCGGTTAAAAAGATTCCTAAAAGGATTAATCCGTAAAAAAATATGCCGTATTTGGAAATGTAAATCATAAGTTTATCTAATACGATACTATGACCGGCAAGATTATTGATTGCCTGGAAAATTGTATAGTCCATTATTTCACTCCTAAACTGTGAAGCTGGTTTATGGTTACAAACTGATACCCTGCATCTTTATATTGTTTAATCACCTGCGGCAGCGCTTTAATAGTTTTACTGCGGTCAAGGCGGCCGTCATGGGCTAAAATTATTACTTTATTTTTAGGTACTAAAAAATTTGTTTTCTTTTTATCTATTACACTTTCTACGCAAATATCCCACATTACCAGGGTTTTCTTATTTCGAGCTAAAATTTTATAAAGGTAAACCGGGCGACGCCCGCGGGGTGGGCGAAAAAAAGCAGGAGTATAATGGGTTTTTGCATATACCACTGCATCGGTTTTTTTGATTTCTAAATCTAAATTGGTATTGTCCTTAAAATAATTAAGAACAGGATGGGTAAAAGTGTGGTTTTCAATTTCATTGCCCTGGAAATAAATTTCTTTTATTAAATCCGGGTATTTGGCAGCGTTTTGGCCGACAACAAAAAAGGTTGCTGGAATTTTTTCTTTTCTTAATATTTTTAAGACCTGCGGTGTAAAGCGCGGATCAGGACCGTCATCAAAGGTCAGGGCACAATATTTTTTAGGTGGTGCGGGCTTTGTTACTGTTTTCATGTTGCCAAGGATCCGAAAGTGAGGTATCGAGAATAAACTTAAGAGAAGTAGAATAATCGTAACAAGCTTTCTGTTCCTGTTTACCATACAAATCTTTCCTTTAACAATATTAATTTGCTATAATATTCTTAAAGGAAGGGGTTTTACCCCCTTCCTGTGGTTGAGGTAGGCTAGGGAGTTATTTCCTTAGCCTTCTTTATTTTTTTAATTTTGGCGCAGTTTTTTTGTTAGTCTTTGTAACTTTTGTGGCTTTTGTTTTTTTAGTTTGGCTTGCTTGTTTTTTTGCTACATTTTTTGTTTTATTGGTTTTAACAATTTGTACTTTAGCGGTTTTAACGGTGTTGGTTGCTGCTTTTTTTGCTGTGTTAGCCAGTACGGCTAAAGGACTGGTTAACAACATGCCGAGAACAATTAAAACTGACAAAAACCTTTTCATTTTACCACCTCCTTCTTTTGTTATTTAATATCTAATTATCCAGCAAATGGATAATTAGTGCCTCAATGTCTCCATCAAGTTCCCTTTGACCCAATACTACCAATCTTTGTTTGGGTTTAAGCCGAGCTTTGGGGACTAAAGACTTATTAAAATAAATTTTGGTATTTTGGGTGATTTCAATTTTTTTAAGGATGTGCTTTTCTTGCAAAGTTATGTGGTCATTAGCAACTGATCTTACAGTTCCTACCAAGCTAACGGTGTCATTGGTTTTAGCGTAGTAGTACTTATAAAAGCTACCAAGAAGGGCAAAAACCAGTAACAGCAAAAAGATTAATTTCAAAAACTTTTTCATTTTTACAACTCCTTCTGAATTAAAACTAAATTTAACTGGCTTTCAAAAAGCTTAAAGCGCTTACTGGAAAAGGAGATAAAGAGAAAAGTTAACAGAATTAAGAAGAAAATTTCAAAAGGAAAACGTTCCATTAAAGCTTCAAAATAGTAAACAACCTTTTCCCCAAATAAAACGCCGTCTCTTATAGCTGCATAAAAGATAAGGTGCAGGCGACTTTTGAAGAAATGAAAGATGAAGGCGGCAGTTTCTAAAACAAGAAAACTTAAAAGCATAAAATAAAAAGACAGCCAGAACTTTAATTTACGATAGATTATTAAACGCCTTTGTTCGTAAGCGTGTTCAATAATTTTTTGGGCGATATTCGGGTCAATCATTTTTATTTCCCCCCAGTAATAATGACTTTAAAATTTCCCGCCCCCGGTACAGCCAGGATTTTACCGTGTTTTCCGGGTTTTTAGTGATTAAACTTATTTCTTTGATGCTTTTCGCTTCGAAATAAAATAATTTAAGAGCTGTTTGGTATTTTTCCGGAAGTTCTTTTAGTAATTCCTCTACCTCGGACTTTTCAAGACTGAAGCTTACTTCGCCAGGAGGCTTATCAAGGATTTTTTGAAAAATATGTTTGTCTTTTTGTTTTTTTCGCAAATAGTGATTTAGTTCATTGCGGGCAATGGTAAAAAGCCAGGTTTCAAAGTTTTCTGCAAACTTTAACTTCTTGACATTTAATAATACCTTAACAAAAACTTCCTGGGTTAAGTCCAGGGCAATATCTTCGTCCTGGAGTTTTCCCTTGAAAAAATTTAAAACTTTTTGGTAATAGATGTGGACTAAGATTTCAAAAGCCCGGTCATCACCATTTTTTGCTTTAACTATTATCGGGATTAACTTAATATCCATCTACACTCAACTCATTTCTCTAAAAATATAGAGGAGATTTTTTTAACTAAAGTTGCAGTTAATAATTTTTTAATAATTAAAAGGTAAGGTTTTATTGCTTATTTTTTTCCCTTTAAAACTTTCTATGATAAATATACCATGACCCTCTAAAGGAAAAGTGAAGTTTTGCTCAGTGGCATTGATATTTTTTACAATCCTGAAGGTTTTCCCGGTTTGAAGATTATATCCGGATATCACTAGCTTATCCTGCTGGTTTTTAGCAAAGGATAGGAACACTTTATCTGCAAATACCTGCACATGTAAAATATTCGAACCATGCTGCCAGACAGTATTAGCTGTACTGCTTTCGGGAAGAAAAACTTCGTCTTCTTTGGCAAAAAGCTGCATAAAAGCTCCAATTACTTTGCGCTGGGACCGATATAAAGCCAGGGCTTGAGCTTTTTTAGCATGTTCAAAATCATTTAAAGAAATAACGGTGAACTTTAGTTTGTTATCCGTTAGAACCCGGGGGAGCTTAAATTGCTTCCCGTAATTGGGCCAAAAGTAGCTGTGAACCAGGTAAGTATAAGTTTTTCCCTGATAACCTATTTTTCTTAACGCAACACTGGTGGCAAACCCCCCGAAGCTGTGGTCCGGATGGTTGTCTAAAACCGAGGGGAAAACAACTATATCCGGCTGTTCTTTTTTAACGATTTCTTCTAAGTTTTCAATTAAATTTTTTCCGGTAAAAGGCTGCCCGGGCTTATAGCTTTCTGGATAGCTCTGGGCATTAAAACCGGTATCGGGAGAGGTAAAAGGCGTATCATAATATTGAAATAAGACGGTTTTTAGGTAACCATCGGGATAGGTTAAGTGGTAAATCCGGTCAATGTTTAAATATTTTTTTACCTCAAAAGATTCGTTTATGCGTAAACGGCCAAAATTAATATAATCAACGGTTTTAGGCTTAAGCACTTTATAATTTACTTCTACCGCTTGCGTAAAACCATCTCCGGCAGTCAGGTAAACAACCGCTATTTTTGCTCTTTTTTCTTTTGCTTGGGTAAGTAATCCTCCAGCGGCTAAAAGTTCGTCGTCGGGATGTGGAGCCACAATTAAAATTTTTTCTTGGGGTTTGACCTTTAAAATCGCATAGCTGAAATCTTTATTTAAAATAATGTTATATATAAGCCATAAGGTAAGAAAATTTACGGCAAAAAAGATAACTTTTTTTCGCATTTTTTTTCACCCTTAAATAAAAGATGAATTTTGGGCAGGTGAAGTTGCAAAGGTTGAAAAAAACTTTGGTTTTTTCTGCGAAAAGTAGTAAACTTTTATATGGTAGAAAGATTCTTAAGGGAGGTAAAATTAAAAGTGCTAATAGACTTAATAAATCAGCAAAAGGTAATCCCCGCCTTAAGAAATCCTGAAGATTTTCGTGAAGTCTTAAATATTCCTTCGGTAAAAATAATGTTTTTACTGTTTGGGGATATTAACTCCCTGGGCGATTATTTAAAACATGCCAGAGCATCTGGGAAAAAGTTGATTGTCCACTTTGATTTAATTGAAGGATTGGGAAAAGATGAAGCAGCGGTCAAGTATTTGGTCAAAGCCGGGGTGGAAGGGATAATTACTACGAAAACTTCGATTGCCCGGCAGGCTAAAAAAGAAGGAATTGTTGCCATTCAAAGGCTTTTTATAATTGATTCGGAAGCGGTCAGAAGCGGTTTGAAGCAGCTTGCTGAATCAAAACCTCATGGTGTGGAAATCCTCCCGGCGACCGTTCCTGCAAAAATCGTCAGGGAAATTAAAGAAACTTCCCGCCTTCCGGTGATTGGCGGTGGGCTAATTCAAGGGGAGGATGACTTAAAGGAAGCTCTTTCTAAAGGATTTTCCGCAATTAGTACCAATAAAACTGCCCTCTGGTTTTTAAATACTGTTTTATAATTGTGAAAAAAAGAACATTTTTAGAATTGTAAAAATATATTGACAAATTACTCTCCTTAGACTACACTTAATAGCAGATGAAGATTTGTGGCGGGAGAACAGGAGAGCCTTTTAAGTAAAGGGAGGTACCTTTTACTTAAAGGCTCTTTTTGTTTTGCCAATGTTAATGGATACTGTATGCGGGCTGGAGAAATGGAGAGCCCTCCAATTGGGTACAGGCTTACTGTATCCAGGGAGGGCTTTTCTATTTATTAAAGGAAGGGGGAGGGGATAAGAGAGAAGAGGGGGCTACTAACACAGTTTTTTAAAATACTTTAAACAAAAATTTCAGGAGAGGAAAAACCACAATGACCGCATTTATTGGCGAATTAATTGGTGTGGCAATTATTATTTTATTTGGTGGCGGCGTTGTTGCAAACGTTGTTTTAAACAAGTCGAAAGGTCAAAATTCCGGCTGGATTGTTATAACTGCTGGCTGGGCCTTTGGGGTGGCTGTTGCGGTTTATGCTACTGGAAAGTTAAGTGGTGCCCATTTAAATCCGGCGGTAACCATTGCTTTAGCTTATCTTGGCCAGTTTCCCTGGTCAAAAGTTCCAATGTATATTTTAGCCCAGGTTTTGGGTGGTATTATAGGCGGTGTTTTAGTGTGGCTTGCTTATCTTCCCCATTGGGCGGAAACCGATGATCCAGGAGCAAAATTAGGGGTATTTAGTACGGGCCCTGCTATTAGAAATTATGCCGCAAACCTTTTAACCGAGATAATAGCTACGACAATGTTGGTTTTTGGCGTACTTGCTTTAGGTGTAAATAAAGAGCCGGCTGCTTCTGGACTTGCTCCTCTCTTAGTGGGTTTTTTAGTCTGGGGTTTAGGCTTATCTCTGGGTGGACCTACCGGTTATGCTATGAACCCGGCCCGGGATTTAGGCCCCAGAATTGCTCACGCAATCTTACCTATCCCTGGTAAAGGAAGTTCCGACTGGGCTTACTCCTGGGTACCGGTTATTGGTCCAATCATTGGCGGTTTAATTGGTGCTATTTTATATCAAATGGTATTTTAATCAAGTATAATAAAAACCGGGAGGGAATTTTGTGACGAAAAAATATGTTTTGGCGTTAGACCAGGGTACCACCAGATGCCGGGCAATCTTATTTGACCGGGACAGCAATATCGTGGGCGTAGCCCAAAAAGAGTTTACCCAGCATTATCCCAAGCCGGGCTGGGTGGAACATGATCCGGAAGAAATCTGGAGCANTCAGTACGGGGTTATTGCCGAGTTAATGGCCCGTTACAACGTAAACCCTGAAGAAATTGCGGCTATTGGTATTACCAACCAGCGGGAAACCACGGTAGTTTGGGATAGAAATACCGGAAAGCCTGTATATAATGCGATTGTCTGGCAGTGCCGGAGAACTGCAGGGATTTGCGATGAGTTAAAAGCAAAAGGCTTAGAAGAAAAGGTTCGTTATAAGACCGGTCTGGTTATTGATGCATATTTCTCGGGCACAAAGATTAAGTGGATTTTAGATAATGTCGAAGGTGCCCGGGAAAAAGCCGAGAGAGGCGAACTGTTATTTGGCACCATTGATACCTGGCTTGTCTGGAAATTAACCGGCGGAAAAGTCCATGTTACCGACTACTCCAATGCTTCCCGGACGATGATTTACAATATCCGGGAGCTTAAGTGGGACGAAGAGCTTTTAGCGGAGCTTGGGATTCCGGCCTCCATGCTTCCGGAAGTAAAGCCTTCAAGTTACGTTTACGGAGAAACCGATCCTAACGTTTTCTTTGGTCATGCTATTCCGATTTCCGGTATTGCCGGAGACCAGCAGGCGGCCTTATTTGGTCAAACCTGCTTTGAACCGGGAATGGCTAAAAATACCTATGGTACCGGTTGCTTTATGCTGATGAACACCGGTGACAAAGTTTATGAATCGAAAAACGGTCTCTTAACCACCATTGCCTGGGGGATTAACGGTAAGGTAGAATATGCCTTGGAAGGAAGTATTTTTATTGCCGGTGCAGTTATCCAGTGGTTAAGAGATGGGCTAAAACTTATTGAAAGCGCAGCCGATTCGGAATATTTTGCTTCTAAAGTGCCCGATACCGGTGGGGTATACATCGTTCCTGCCTTTGCCGGACTTGGTGCTCCCTACTGGGATATGCGGGCGCGGGGTACGATTGTAGGCTTAACCCGGGGTACTAACAAATACCACCTTGTGAGAGCTGCATTAGAATCAATGGCCTATCAAACCCGGGATGTTTTATCAGCAATGGAAGCTGACTCGGGTATTAAACTTCAGGCTCTCAAAGTAGACGGTGGGGCTGTTGCCAACAACCTTTTAATGCAGTTCCAGGCCGATATCCTGGGTGTTCCGGTAGAACGACCGGTAAACATTGAAACTACTGCCATGGGTGCTGCTTATTTAGCAGGTTTGGCCGTTGGTTTCTGGGCTGATAAACAGGAGTTAGTGACAAAATACAAAGTAAGCCGCCGTTTTGAACCGACTATGGATGAACAAACCAGGGAAAAACTCTACAAAGGCTGGCAGCGGGCAGTAACCCGTGCCCGGGAATGGGAAGTAGAGGAGTAAAACAAAATAAACTGGCTGGAGACTAAGAACGCCGTATTGCCATCCCTCGGGATGGCTTTACGGCTTTTTTTATAGTGGTATAAATAGATTACAGGTGGGGATATGGATGCAGAAACTAAAAACAACAGTTTTAATCATCGGTGGAGGTGCTACCGGCACTGGACTTTTAAGGGACTTAACTTTAAGGGGTTTAGATGTTTTGTTGGTGGAACAAAAAGATATTGCTTACGGGGCAAGTTCGCGTTTTCACGGACTTCTGCACAGCGGAGCCCGGTATGCCGTCAAAGACCCAAATGCGGCCCGGGAGTGTATTGAAGAAAATTTAATTTTAAAGAAAATTGCTCCTACTTGTGTTGAAGAAACCGGAGGATACTTTATCGAATTAAATTCCGATGACCCTGCTTACACCGAAAAATGGCTTGATGGGTGTCGAACGGCGGGCATAGAAGTCCGGGAAAGGGATCCAGAACTTATAAAAAGGGAATATCCCTTTTTAACAAAAGAAGTAAAGAGAGTTTTTGAAGTTCCCGATGGCACTGTTGACGGCTTTCGTCTGTGCTGGGCCAATGTCTGGCAGGCAGAAGAGTATGGCGGCAGGTATCTAACCTATCACCAGTTGGTGGGTTTTGAAAAGCAACAAGGGCGGTTAACTGCAGCTAAACTTCGGTCGTCCCTTACCGGCGAGGAAGTTTTTGTAGAATTCGAATTAGCGGTAAATGCTGCCGGTGCCTGGGCGGCGGAGGTAGCCAAGATTGCCGGGGTAAAAGTGAATCTTTTACAAAATAAAGGTACCCTAATTGCTTTTAACCAGCGGATTTTTCAAAAAGTATTTAACCGCTTGCGGCCACCCAGTGACGGAGATATCTGGGTACCACACTATACAATAACTATTTTGGGTACAACTTCGGTTAACGTGGATAACCCGGAAATGTTAAGACCGACTCCCGAAGAGATAACAAAGCTTTTAGAAATTGGGAAGGAGCTAATTCCTGATGTTTTAGAACTCAGGATATTGCGAGCTTTTGCGGGGATTCGGCCGTTATATTTAGGAGAAGAAAGCAATAGCCAGGACAGCCGGAGCATTTCCCGGGATTTTGTCATCATTGATCATGAAAGGAATGAAGGTTTAAAAGGGCTTATTAGTCTCGTAGGGGGCAAACTTACCACCTATCGGCTAATGGCCGAAAAAACCGGTGACTATATAGGAAAGCTTTTAGGGATTGATAGGAAGAGTAAGACTTCAGAAATTCCATTGACTCCAGCTCTTGCGGTGGAAGAGAAGAATAAAATTGCCCGGCGTTATACCGTACGAGCACCGAAAATTGAAGAAAGGTTAAAGGGTGTTACTGAAGAAAAACAGGTGCTTTGCGAATGTGAAGGAGTGACGGTGGCGGAAGTTAAAGAAGTGGCCCGGTGGGAAGATACGCATAATTTAGAAGACTTACGGCGGAAAACACGCCTGGGGATGGGCACCTGTCAGGGTTTAAACTGTGCCTACCGTGGGTTAGGGGTTGCTTTTACGGAGTTACTGGAAAAGCCTCAGGAGCCGTTGGAACAGCTTAAAGATTTTCTTAAAAACCGCTATGCTGGACAAAAGCCTCTTCTCTGGGGTGAACAGCTGCGGGAAGCAGAGCTTTTAGCCGGTCTATACGGGTGTAATTTTAGTCTCTTTGGAGGTACGGACGATGTATGATTTAGTTATAATCGGGGCTGGGATGAGCGGTTTAATGGCAGCCGGAGCGGGAGCCAGAAAACAAAAAAAGGTTTTGGTTGTGGCTAAAGGTCAGGGGGCTTTAAGCTTGTCTTCCGGCTGTATCGATTTTAATCCCGAGCTTTTAGAAAGAGAAGAAGGCAATCCTTATTTTAAAGTACAAGATGTGGTAGAGGAGAGCTTTAGCTTTTTTAAGAACTTAGTCAAAAGGTATGGGTTAAATTATGTAGGTTCACCTTCTGAGCGGACCAGAATTTTAACGACCCTTGGAACGGTAAAGAACTCCTGCCTTGTTCCGGAAAGCATGTTTCTGGAAAATCCTGAAAGTTATGAGCGAATTATAGCGGTTGGCTTCAAGGGTTATTTCGATTTTTCTCCTAAAATGTTTCTTTATTATGCTAAAAAAAGCGGAATATTTCCCGGTTTAAAAGAAACCAAGGAAGTTTACTTTGAAACCGGCACCATAACCGTTAATACTACCTGGCTTGCCCAGGCTTTAACCCAAGGGGACCTGAAGGAAAAGCTTATAGCTTTTTTAAAACCTTATGCCGGGCCGAAAACTTTAATGGTCTTTCCGGCAGTTTTGGGAGATTTACCGGAAGATAGGCTTTTTAAAGAAATGGAGGATGTACTGGGAGTAAGGGTAGTGGAGCTTCCCGGGGGACTACCGTCTATTCCCGGTCAAAGGCTCAATAAAGCATTGGTTAGCAGCTTAAAAGAAATGGGAGTAAATTTTCTCTTTAATGCTGAGGTAATAGGATATAAAAAAGATTTAAGGCAAGTAACTTCAATTAAAATTAAAGAATCTGGCGGACGGGTACGGGAGATTTCTGGTAAAGCTTTTGTGTTAGCTACGGGATCTTTCTGGGGTAAAGGTTTGTGGGCTAATAAAGAGGAAATTTGTGAGCCCATCTTTCAGTCTAAAGTTTATCTTCCCCGGAACTTTGCCGAAGACTTTAACTTTTTAGCTTCCGGTATATTTACCGATGAGTATTTGCGGCCAATTAAGGAATTAGAAAATCTTTATGCGGCGGGAAGTATTTTAGCAAACTCAAATTATTTAAAAAATAATTCCGGGCTGGGGTTGGCTTTAGCTTCCGGCTATAAAGCGGGGCTTTTAGCTTTGGGAGATAGGGAGGTGAGGAGAAATGCTTAAAGATATTTCTCTGGAAACTCTAAATCATTGTGCCAAATGTTCCACCTGTACCGCTAACTGTCCTGTAGCCAAGGTAAATCCGGATTTTCCCGGACCCAAAGCGGTTGGCCCCGATTGGCTCAGACTTTCTTTAAACGCTGAAACGAAAGTAGATTACCCCGAAGGAATAGAGTACTGCTCTAATTGCAAAAACTGTGAAATTGCCTGTCCCTCGGGAGTTCCGGTGGCGTCGTTAAACCAGCTTACCAGGGCGGAAAAATTAAAGAAAAAAGGACTTAGGTTAAGGGAAAAACTTTTTGCCAATCCCCGTTTGCTTGGAAGGATTGTGGTAAATTTTGCCGGCTTGGTAAACTTCTTTACGAAGATTAAAATCTTTCGTCAGATAGGCAAAACCCTTTTTGGAATATCCGCAAATATTTCTTTTCCAGCATACGCTCACAAGAGTTTTTCCCGCTGGTTTGGTAGTTACCGGCAAAAAGTAAATAAACCGAAAAACAAGGTTGTATATTTTCCGGGCTGTTTTACCGAGTATAATAAACCGGAAGTTGGAGAAGCTCTGGTGAAAATTTTAAACCACCTGAATTACGAGGTTATTGTTCCGGAGTTTAAATGTTGCGGTCAGCCGGCAATAGGCAATGGTAAACTTGATACTGCTCAAGAATTTGCTCATTTTAATTTAAGCCAGCTGAAAAAATATGTAAAGGATGGGACTCCCGTATTATTTTCCTGTCCAAGCTGCCTTTTAACTTTTAAAGAAGAGTATGGCGGGTTACTTGGAATCGAAGAAGCCAGGGAGTTTGTGCCGTATTTCTATGAGGCCGGCGAGTTTTTAAGGGGACTTCAAGAAATTAACAATTTCTTGGGGGGTGAGCCGATAGAGGGCAAGTATGGTTATCATGAACCGTGCCATTTAAAAGCATCGGGAGTAGGAACTCCGGGGTTGGAACTTTTAAAAGAAGTGACGGTAAATAAAGTAGTGCCGTTGGATGCCGGGTGTTGCGGCCTTTCGGGAAGTTACGGCTTAAAGGCGGAAAAAGAGCCGGTAACCGAAGCTATTGGCCAGAATCTAAAAAAGGCTATAGACCGCCATGAACCCGAGGCTCTTGTTACCGAGTGCGGGATGTGTGGTGTGCAGCTAAATAATGTAAGTTGCTTGCCGGTGTATCATCCGTTAGAGCTTTTAGCTGAAAAAATAGTAAAAGATAAATAAGAACCTGCCAAAAGGGAGGCAGGTTTTTTCTTTTTTATAAAGTTAAAATATGGTAAAATGAAGTTAGAGGTGAAAAGGGTGGAAAAAACATTGCCGGAAGAGTTTAAGGTTTATTTCTGGGATGTTGAGCTTTGCGACTTAAACATAGAGAAACATAAACGTTTTATTATCGAGCGTATTTTAAATTTCGGCGACCACAGGGCGCTTAAGTGGGTTTTAAGTAATTATGACGAGGCTACCATCAAAGAGGTAGTACAAAATAGCCGTAATCTTACGCCAAAGACCGCGCGTTTTTGGCAGTATTACTTTAAACTTTCTGAGGAGGAAATGCGGTGTTTTATAAAGCATTAGAGGAAAAACAACTTAAGGTTTTACAAAAAATAGCCCGGGAAATTCCAATTAAAGGAAGTTATCTTGCCGGTGGTACTGCTTTAGCCTTACAGCTTGGGCATCGTAAATCGGTCGACTTAGACTGGTTTTGTCCTTCCAAGTTTAATCCTGAACAGTTAGTTGCCCGGTTAAAAGAAAAGGGAGAAATTATGGAAAGTGAAATAGGAAAAGATACTTTCCATGGAGTATTAGATGGAGTCAGAGTTACCTGGCTTTATTATCCAAATCCTCTACTAAAACCCTTAATAGAAGATAAAAATATACCAGGACTTTTTTTGGCTTCAATTATAGATATAGGTTTAATGAAACTTATAGCTGTAAGTCAACGGGGATCAAAAAAAGATTTTATAGATTTATTTGCGTTAGCTAAATCCGGAATTGAGCTTAGTTATCTTTTAAAAAATCTCTCGCAAAAATTTCCCAATACTACAATAAATTATTATCATATCATTAAAAGCCTTACATATTTTAATGATGCTGAGGATGAACCGATGCCGCGAATGTTGTGGGAAAATAGCTGGGAAGAAATTAAAAACTTTTTTTTAAATAAGCAAAAGTCTTTATTTCAATTCCTTAAATATTTAAATTAAAAGGATATATACTTAAAAATCGTTAATGCTGCAAACATTATCCAAAAGGGAAAAAATTAAGGGATAAATACCGTCCAGGAAAATGGGAGTTTTCCAGGGATTGCGGATACTACTTTGCTTTTTTTATAAATGATTTTAATCCTGGAAGGATTGAAATTAAAATTATTGCTATCACTACAAGCGAAAAATTATCTTTAATTACGGGAATATTGCCGAAGTAATACCCTGCTAAAGTTAAGAGGAATACCCAGAGACAAGCTCCAATTAAGTTGTAGAGACTGAACTTAAAAAAATTCATCTGGCCTATTCCTGCAACAAAGGGAGCAAAGGTACGAACAATGGGGACGAAGCGGGCCAGGACAATGGTTACTGCTCCATATTTTTCGTAAAACCTCTGGGTTTTTAGCAAGTGCTCTTGTTTTATAAACTTAAGATTTTTTTTATTAAGAACGGTATTACTAACGAGCCGGGCGATAAAATAGTTTGAAGTGTTACCAAGCACTGCGGCTAAAATGAAAATTAGCATTACCAGATAGAGGTTTAAACTTCCCCGGGCAGATAAAGCTCCTGCTGCAAAAAGGAGCGAATCGCCGGGAAGAAAAGGAGTGACCACAAGCCCGGTTTCCAAAAAAACGATAAGAAATAAAATAAAGTAGGTTTCGGTGCCAAACCGCTGAAGCAGAAGGTCTAAATGTTTATCAAGGTGTAGAATTAAATCCCAGATTACTCCCATATTATCTCCTTTAATTTGAAAGGAATTTTATGTTCTTATTTTAATTTATTTTATTTAAATAAAAAAGATGTTAATATGCTAAAGGAGAAAGAAGGAAATGATTTTGCAACAATTAATAGAGAAGATTATCTTTGAACAGGTGGAGTTAGAAGAGGAAAGTTCTTTTTTTTATCGTAAGCCGTTAATTGGCTATGCCGAAGCTCAAAATCCCCTTTTCCGGCGATTAAAAGAGGTGGCCAATCCGGCTCATTTACTGCCTGATGAGCTATTACCCGAGGCTAAGACGGTAGTTGTTATTTTCTTGCCATATACCCGGGAGATTATCGAAAGTAACAAAAATGGCATTTATCCATCGGAGCTTTGGGCCAAAGCGTATATAAAAACAAATCGTCTCCTTTGGAAAATAATTCAGAAAATCAAGGACGAATTAAAAAATTACGGTTTTAAAGCTGAAGGCCTTCTGCCAACCTACCAGTTTGATAAAAAAATTTTGAAAGCCGTCTGGTCGCATAAGCATGTAGCCTATATAGCAGGGCTTGGTACTTTCGGGATGAACAACCTTTTAATTACTCCCCTGGGAAGTGGCGGCCGGTTTGGGTCTTTTGTCACCGATGCCGAAATTACACCAACTCCTGCTATTGAGCCTTATCTTCAGTGCTGGCGATCTGAGGGCTGTACCTACTGCCGGGACATTTGCCCGGTAAAGGCGTTAAAAGATGATAATAATGCTTTTGACCGGCAGAAATGCTATGCGTGGTGCGTTAAATGCGGGGAAGCTTTTTCTGATACCAATCCGGTAGAAATTTGCGGAAAGTGTGCAACGGGTCCCTGTGCTTTTATTGATGTTAAAACGAAAAAGGAATAAGATATAAAGAGACGAAAAGAAGAAAGGAGGCTTTTTCTTGGATCCACGCTTTATAAAACTTGCCCAGAATTTAATTCACTATTCTACCGCCCTTAAACCCGGTGAGAAAATTTTAATTGAAAACATAGGTCCGGAGCTTCCCCTGACCAAAGCTTTAATTTGCGAGGCTTATAAGGTTGGGGCAAAACCTTTTGTCCTTTTAAAAAACCAGGAAATTTTGCGGGAAATTCTTTTAGAAGCCGATGAGGAAGTTATCAAGATTAATCGGGAAATGGAAAAATCGCTAATGGAACAAATGGATGCCTATATTGGAATTCGGGCCGGAGATAATATCGCCGAGCTTTCCGATGTCCCCGAGGAAAAAATGCAGGCTTATCAACGGGACTGGTGGCATCCGGTCCATGGGGAAGTTCGGGTACCCAAAACTAAATGGGTGGTACTGCGTTATCCCAATGCTTCTATGGCCCAGCTTGCCGGAATGAGCAATGAGGCGTTTACCGACTTTTATTTTAATGTTTGCAACCTTGACTACAGCAAAATGTCCAAAGCGATGGATGCTTTAATTGACTTAATGAACCAAACGGATAAGGTGCGAATAACCGGTCCGGACACTGACATAACTTTTTCGATAAAAGGCATTCCGGCGGTGAAATGCGACGGCCATCGCAACATTCCCGATGGTGAAGTTTACACTGCTCCGGTGAAAGAGTCGGTAAATGGAGTTATTACTTACAATACCCCTTCGGTATACCAGGGCTATACCTTTGAAAATGTGCGCTTTGTGGTAAAAGATGGCAGGATAGTTGAAGCAACGGCCAACAACACCGAAAAGCTTAACAAAATTTTAGATACCGATGCCGGAGTAAGATATTTCGGGGAATTTGCGATAGGAGTAAATCCTTACATAACTAAGCCGATGAAAGATACGTTGTTTGATGAAAAAATTATGGGGAGCATCCACTTTACTCCCGGTTCCAGTTACGATGAAGCTTTTAACGGCAACAAATCGGCAGTACACTGGGATCTTGTTTTAATTCAAACTCCGGAATACGGTGGTGGTGAGATTTATTTTGATGATGTGTTGATTAGAAAAGATGGAGTATTTGTTTTACCGGAACTGGAAGGACTGAATCCTGAAAACTTGAAGTAAAATATCCGAGTAATCCACTTAATTTAATAAATTTCATGACAAAACTGTGACGAATTTAACAGAATTGCCCCTCCTTATATTTTTAAAATTAAAATTAGCCAGAAGGCGAAAAATTATTAACAGGAGGGGTTTATTGATGTTTTGTTACCAGTGCGAGCAAACTGCTCAAGGGAAAGGCTGTGTTGGGCCTGTTGGAGTTTGCGGGAAAAATGAAGATCTTGCCGCCCTTCAGGACTTACTTATCTTTGGCTTAAAAGGTATTGCTGCTTATGCTTACCATGCTCGGGAGTTGGGAGCTCATGATCCGGAAGTAGATGCCTTTATGCATGAAGCTCTCTTTACCACCCTAACAAACGTAGATTTTGACCTTGATCACCATCTACAAATGGTGTTAAAAGCTGGGGAAATGAACCTTAAAATTATGGAACTTTTGGATAGAGCCCATACCGAACGGTTTGGTAATCCTGTTCCAACAAAAGTCTACACCGGACTTAAAAAAGGCCCGGCTATTCTGGTTACCGGGCACGACCTTTTAGATTTGTATGAGCTTTTAAAGCAAACCGAAGGTACCGGAATTAATGTTTACACCCATGGAGAGATGCTTCCGGCTCATGCTTATCCCGAGTTAAAGAAATTCCCCCACTTGGTTGGTAATTATGGTACCGCCTGGCAGAACCAGAAAAAAGAGTTCGAAGAATTTCCAGGAGTGATTCTCGGCACTACCAACTGCGTTTTAATTCCCAAGGATTCTTATAAAGACCGGATGTTTACCTGCGGGGTAGCTCATCTGCCCGGAGTAAAACATATCGCCAATCGCGACTTTTCCGAGGTTATCAAGAAGGCTTTAGAACTTCCTCCGGCGGAAGAGAAAGAAGGAGGTTACATTACTACCGGCTTCCATCATACTGCAGTATTAAACTTAGCCGATACGATAATTGAAGGGGTTAAGTCCGGCAAGATTAAGCACTTCTTCTTAATTGGCGGTTGCGACGGAGCTAAGACCACTCGGAACTACTACAACGAAATTGCCGATAAAGTACCCAAAGACTCCATTATCCTGACCTTAGCTTGCGGTAAATATCGATTCATCCACAAGGACTTTGGTGAAATCGAGGGTACCGGTATTCCGCGGCTCCTCGATATCGGGCAGTGCAACAACTCCTATTCGGCAGTAAAAATTGCCTTAGCCTTAGCTGAAGCCTTCAAGGTTGGAGTAAACGACCTGCCGCTTAGCCTGATTCTGTCCTGGTTTGAACAAAAAGCGGTGGCAATTCTCTTATCACTCCTCTACCTTGGAGTCAAGAATATTCGAATTGGCCCGACTGCTCCTGCTTTCCTAACACCTAATTTACTGGCCATCTTAAACGAAAAGTTCGGATTAAAGCTTATCACTACTCCCGACGAAGACTTAAAAGCTATCCTTGGCTAAGAGAAAAAACTCCGGCTTATGCCGGGGTTTTTTCTTTTTTAAAATTGTAGTAAAATTATGCTAAATCATTATAAATTGAAGGGAAAAATATGACCAGGAATTTTCTTTTGGAAGAGACAATTAATGTAGAAGTAAAATATATAAAATTTTCCCGGGAAAATTTTATTATTGCCGGAGCTAAAATTTTAGAAGGAGAACGGCAGGGGGAAATTATTGATATTTTAGGGGAAATAATTAACTGCCGGGTAGGCGAACGGTACCGGGTTTCGGGAAAATTTGTCAATAACCCCAATTACGGTTTGCAGTTTCAAGTTAAATACTACGAAAGGGAAAGACCAAATTCTCCGGAACAGTTAATCTCGTACCTGTCTAACTTAGGGGTTAAGGGAATTGGGGAAAAAACGGCAGCGAAAATTGTTGAAAGATTTGGTATGGACGCCCTGACCGTTATCCTAAAAGATTTTTCCCAGCTAACAAAAATAAGAGGCATTTCCTTTGAAAAGGCGGAAAGCCTGTACCAGAAATTAAAAGAAGAGTATCTTTTCGAAGAAGCTTTTAATTTATTAGCTCCGCTAAACTTGGAACCGCATCAAATTAAAACCCTGCTCAAATTTTACCGGGAAAGTTTAATGGAGCACTTAAAAGAGAATCCTTACAAACCCATTCATGAACTTTACGGTTTTGCCTTTGCACCTTTTGATAAGCTGGCAAAAGATTGGCATTTTCCCCCGAACCACCTTTACCGGATTAAAGCTTCTATCGTTTATGTGTTAAAGGAAGCTCTGGAGCAGGGACATGTTTATTTACCTTTGGCCGAAGTGTATAATAAAGGGCTTGCTCTTCTGGGGGAAGGGATTGGGCCTGAGACCGTCGACGAGGGGCTTTCCGTACTTTTAACAACCGGAGAAGTGTGCCTGGAAAGGGACCGGCTTTATTTGAAAAAGCTTTATGATGCGGAAAAAACGGTGGCGCGGAAAGTAGCCTTTCTTTTAACGATTACCGATAAAAAAATTAATATAAAGAAGTCCTTGGCCGAGGTAGAAAAAAAACTGGGAATTTCCTACGACCCATTACAAAAGGAAGCTCTATCGTTAATGTTTGCCGAAAAAAAACTTTTTATTTTAACCGGGGGTCCTGGTACCGGAAAAACCACGGTAATCAAAGGATTTATTGAGCTGTATCAGAGGTTTTTTCCTAAAAACAAAATTGCTCTGGCGGCGCCTACCGGGCGCGCGGCGAAAAGGCTTTCCGAGAGCACCGGGATGCCGGCAGCGACAATTCACCGTCTTTTAGAACCGGAGGGGGAAACCCGTTCGGGAGAACTGCTTTTTCGCTATAACAAATACGAACCTTTACCCTACGATTTAATTATCATTGACGAAGTTTCCATGCTTGATTTACCTTTAGCTGCTGCTTTATTTGAGGCCATAACCCCTGAATGCCGGCTGGTACTGGTGGGAGATCCCAATCAGTTGCCCCCGGTGGGCCCCGGGCAATTGTTGAAAGATCTTTTAGCCGTGGAAGAAATTCCGCGGATAAGCCTGAAAACGGTTTTTCGTCAGGGAGAAGATGCAGGAATTATTGAGGTTGCCCACCGGGTATTAACCGGGGATTGGTCTGAACTTGAGCGGCTCCTTGGGGGAAGAATATTGGAGGATGTGTTTTTTCTTCCGGCGAAAGATACGGAAAATATTACTAATCTTCTTTTAAAGGTGGTTAAAAAGCTCTGGGAAAATTACGGGTATTCTCCGGAAGATATTGCCGTTTTATCTCCTATGCGGAAGGGCGCTTTAGGGGTAGAAAATTTAAATGTTTTACTGCAAAAACTGTTTAACGGTTTTGAAACACAGGAAGTAAAATTTTTCGGTACTTCTTTTAAAGTAAACGATAAGGTCATGCAGATAAAAAACAATTACGAAAGGGGAGAAGATGGGGTATTTAACGGCGAAACCGGGTTTATCAAAAAAATTATTAAATCCGGGGATGAAGAAGAAATCATTGTTTCTTTTGACGGCAAAAACATAAAATACCGGAAAACGGATTTAGAAGAGCTGACGTTGTCTTATGCGACTACCGTTCATAAAGCTCAGGGAATGGAATACCCGGTGGTTATTCTTGTTTTACATAATTACCATTATCCTTTACTTAAGAGAAATCTTCTTTATACTGCTGTAACCAGGGCCAAGAAAATGCTTATTGTCATAGGAACTCCCTGGGCTTTACGGCAGGCGGTGGAAAATATTAAGGAAGAAACCAGGTATTCTTCTTTGCCGGAAAGACTCGGGGGAGTTTTTGAAAAGGGTGATCTGGTTGAGCGGGAAGGTTAAAGTTTTACAGGTGATGCGGCCATCGGCGGGGGGAATAAAAAAGCATGTTTTTTCCCTGCTGCAAAAGAAAAGCGGTGACTTTGCTTTTGGTTTTGCCGGCGAGTTAACCGAAGCTGAGCAAAAAACCTTAAAAGACCTGGGAGTAACCTACTATTCCGTAGCAATTCCTGCAGGAATTTCCTTAAAAGGGGATTTAAAAGCCTGCTATTCCCTTTACCGCATTATTAAAAAAGAAGGGTACCGGATAGTTCACTGCCATGGTTTTAAAGCGGCACTGGCGGGAAGAATGGCTGCTTTTTTGGCTGGGGTGCCGGTGGTTTATACCGTACATAACTCCATCTGGCATGAAAATGTAGCGGCTTTTAAAAGAATTGTTGCTTCGCTCATTGAGCGCTTTTTAACCAAATTTTATACCCATAAAGTAATTGCGGTCAGTGAAAATTTAAAGAAAGAATTAATCTTAAAGCATGGGGTTTTGGCAGAAAAAATTACCGTAATTCCTAATGGGGTGGAGATTCCGGAAGAGATAAAAACAACTCCCCACCAGCCGGTGGTAATAGGTACCTTAGCCCGTTTTGCCCCGCAAAAGGGTTTAAATTATCTTTTAGAAGCCTTAGCCCTTCTCAGTGCCAGGGGAGTGGTATTTCGGGCGATCATTGGCGGTGATGGTCCTTTAAAAAATGAGCTGAAAGAGTTAGCAAAAGAGCTGGGGATTGAAAGCCTGGTTACCTTTCCCGGATACATTCCCAATCCCGCTGAATTTTACCGGGAAATTGATATTTTTGTTTTACCGTCCATTTCCGAAGGACTACCCTTATCCCTTCTCGAAGCAATGAGCTGGAAGTTAGCCGTAATTGCCACCAACGTTGGGGGAATTCCGGAAGTCATTAATTCCGGGGAAAATGGTTTATTAGTTCCTCCCAAGGATGCTACGGCTTTAACTGAAGCGCTTTACACGTTAATTTTCAATGAAAATTTTCGTTTAAGTCTTGGAGAAAGGGCTTATATCACGGTAAGGGAGAAATACAACGTAGCGCACATGGCCCAGCGAAACGAGGAGATTTACAGGGGGTTACTTACATGAGAAAGAAAGTATTTTACATAATTTTACTGATTATTGCAGTAGTGTTGTTTCCTTCTTTGGCCTTTGCCGGTTCCCCGGGGAAATTGGTGTTAATTTCTCTGGATGGGTTATCTTTTGAGGAATTAACGGAGCTTGGCCGGTATCCAAACTTTGAGCGGGTTTTTAAGGAAGGTAGTGTGGCGTTAATGAATAATAATACCGGTGGTGGTCTAAATAGCGTAAATGCTTATCTTACCATCGGTAGCGGTGCCCACCTTCGCGGAGGGGAAACGGGTAGACTTGCGTTTAATTACGGAGAACAGTACGATGGCCAGGAAGGATTTGCTTTATATCGTACCTTTTTTGGGAAGGAACCTTCCGGGGAAGCGGTTGTTAACCTGGGTGCGGTGGAAGCGGAACGGGAAAGCAGTTCGTTAAAATATCCGTTTAAAATTGGCTTAATAGGTGAAGAGTTAAAAAAACGGGGATTAAAAACGCTGGTAGTGGGTAATGCCGATGCCGGAAAGGAGTATTTCCGGGAAATTACTCTTTTGACCATGGATAAAACCGGTGTCACCCCTTTGGGATTGGTAAACCGGGAAGTATTAAAAAAGGACCCGGATTTTCCCGGAGGTTTGAGAAGTGATTATGATAAGATTTATACTTTTGTAACGGACAACTGGCGAAGTTCGGATCTCGTGGTCATTGAAACAGGGGATATTGCCCGGGTTGATTATTTTAAAAACTTACTTTTTGACCGGGAAACAAAACACCAGAAGACGAAAGTTTTTAAGGAAGTCGATGCTTTTTTAGGAAAGATACTTTCAAAGTTAAATCCTAAAAAAGATGCCCTTATTATTTTTACTCCCTATCCCAGCAGGGATATGCTGGCAAAGAAAGATTACCTGGGCTTTGCGGTGGCCTGGGGCCGGGGGTTTGGTCCAGGGTTACTTACCTCCGGCACCACAAAAAGACCCGGTTTAATTACCAATTTGGATCTCACCGCAACTATCTTGACTTTTTACGGTATTAAACCACCGGTAGAGGTTTTTGGCCGTTCGGTGCAGGGAATTAGCAAGGCAAATGCGTTAAATTTCCTGAAAGATTATCATAACCAGATATTAATTACTTACAACTTACGACCACCGTTAGTTAAAAGTTATATTACCGTTTTAATTATTACGCTTCTTTACGGACTTTTTGGCCTGTATTACAAAAAAGTTAAAGGACTGGATCTTGCCCTTTTGTTTTTATTTACGGTACCTTTAACTTTTTTATGGCTTTCCCTTTTCTACACCAATAACCTCATTTTAAACTTTTTAATTGCGGTGCTTTTAAATTTAGCTTTGGTGGTATTGGCAAAACTTTTAAATAAACTTCTGGGAATAGATAGCTTTGCGGTTATCGGAATAATTACCTTTGCTTCGTTGATTTTTGACCTTTTAAATCACCAGGAGTTAATCCGCCGGTCGGTTCTTGGCTACGACCCGATGGCCGGCGCCCGGTATTACGGGATCGGCAACGAGTATATGGGGATTTTGGTAGGGGTTACTTTATATTTAGCAAGCCATTACGGTACGCGCTTGAAAAAGAAAGCTTACGTTTTATATTCGTTTGTTTTTCTTGCCGTTTATTTGCTTATTTCCTCTCCTTCCTATGGAGCAAACTTTGGGGGAGCTCTAACTGCATTGTTTGGTTTTACTGTTTTTCTGGCGTTATTTTTAAACATCCGTTTTAATGTACAAAACGTGTTGATATTGCTGGGAGCGGTAGTGGCAGGTTTAATAGCAGTTTATACTTACGATGCTTTTTTAAGCACTAAAGCTCAATCCCACGTGGCAAGGGCTATACAGGAAGTAAGGGCAGGTGGTCTTTCGGTTTTAACGGGGATTATAATCCGCAAGGTGGCGATGAATATAAAACTTATTAAATACACTATCTGGAGCAGGGTGTTTTTAACAAGCTTACTGGCTCTGGCCTTTTCCTTTTACCGGCCTCTTGGTTACATGAACAAAATAAAAACGGAAATGCCGATATTTTACAAAGGATTAGTCGCCATTTTAGTAGCAAGCGTAGCTGCTCTTATTTTTAATGATTCGGGAATTGTAGCGGCGGCTACTACTATGAATTACAGCGCCTTGCCGCTTTTATATCAAGTATTGTTATTTGTACGGGAGGGAGAAAAATGATTTTAGGTAGAGCCTTAATAGCGGGGCAGGATAAGTACGTGAAAATTAATGATGATAAGGTAGAAATTTTAAATGGAGATATTTTCGGCGAGATTAATTCCAGCGGGAAATTACTTCCGCTTTCAGAGGTCAAATTACTACCCCCGGTATTACCATCGAAAATTATCTGCGTAGGTTTAAACTACCGGGACCATATTGACGAATTTAAACACCAGTTGCCGGAAGAACCGGTGATTTTTCTAAAACCGCCTACCGCCGTAATTGGTCCTTTAGACGTGATAATATTACCTCAAGAAAGTCGGCGGGTGGACTACGAAGGAGAACTGGCGGTGGTGATTAAAAAGGAAGGGCGAAATCTAAAGGAAGAAGAAGCAAGGGATTTCATCTTAGGTTATACCTGTGCCAATGATGTTACCGCCCGGGACTTACAGCGGAAGGATGGACAGTGGACGCGGGGAAAATCGTTCGATACTTTTTGCCCTCTTGGACCGTGGATTGTTACCGATATTGATCCTGACCATCTTGAGATAGAAACTTATTTGAATGGGGAACTCCGGCAAAAGAGTAATACTTCTAAAATGCTGTTTCATCCCTATTTTTTGGTAAGTTTTATTTCTAAAGTCATGACTTTAAAGCCCGGAGATGTAATTTTAACGGGAACCCCCAGCGGTGTTGGTAAACTTGCTGAAGGAGACACGGTTGAGGTAAAGATTTCGGCCATTGGAAGCCTAAGAAATTTTGTGAAAGTATAGAAAAAGCCATGAAATCTTAAAAATTTTTAAGGATAATAAAGAATTAACCAAAATTAAATGAAATTAATTTAGAAAATCTCTATTTTTTTATTGACAACGGGGATTTATATGCTAAAATTTAATTTGATTGAATAAAGCCCATGTATACAAAAGGGGGTTATAGTTCCCAACAAATTATTTTTAAAGGAGGAAGTGCCGATGAATGCTTTAGGCCGTCATGTGATTGCCGAGCTTTACGGCTGCGGGTTTGACGTTTTAAATGATGTCAAAAGAGTTGAAGAAATCATGGTCAGAAGTGCTTTGGAAGCAGGTGCTGAAATTAGAGAGGTAGCTTTCCATAAGTTTAGTCCGCAAGGGGTTAGCGGTGTGGTGGTCATTTCTGAGTCCCATCTTGCAATTCATACTTGGCCTGAGTTAGGTTATGCTGCTGTTGATGTATTTACCTGCGGGGATACGGTAGATCCCTGGGATGCAACAAATTACCTGGCAAAGGAGTTTGGGGCAAAGTACATGACGGCTAAGGAAACGAAACGGGGCGTCATGGTTGAAGAGTTTGCCGAGAGTCAAGCCGTCAATTTATAGGAGGGATTTTTATTAGTACGTGTTTTAAACACGGTTAGCGAGCCTTACATGCCGGAGAAGGTATGTAGGGCTTATTTATTTTAAAAATGATGATTTCTAATAATTTTAAGAAAGCTAACAGGAAAATGGGATAAAATAAAGAATAATAGTATAAGTGTGGATTATTTTGGGGAGGCCTGTAAATGAGTGTTGCTGAAAGGGAACTTAATAAAGTGGCAGCGGAAATAACGGAGGTAATTGCCAAAAAACTTCGAAGTAACGTGGAACAATACGGAGAAATTTTGCCCGAGATTAAGGAAATGACTGCTGTTAGAAAAAGAATTTTAGTTTGGTTACTGGTGGGGCAAAAGCTGGGGATTGAATGGGAAAAATTAGTAAAATTAGCCGAAATATTTTCTTATATTTATCTTGCCCATGAAATTCACCGGCAAATTGGTGAAGAAGAATATCACGGGGAAAGGCAAAGAACCCAGTATCAGGTGTTAGTGGGCGATTTTATGTACGGTAACTTTTTTTTGGAGCTGGCCAAAGCGGGACTTTTACAATACTTAAGTTCTCTGGCCAGGTTAATTCTTGACTTAAATGAAGCTGCTTTGATTTTTTCGGAGGAAGATAAATATAAAGACGAGCGAATTTTTATGGGTCAGAGTCTGGCTATCCTGGGAGATTTAGCTGATGTACCCAAAGATACCCTGCAAGAACTTATTACCTTTGGAGAAAAAATTGGCGAGTTTCTTTGTAACATTGAGGATGAAGGCTTTGACGGTTTAATAAAACTTAAAGAATTTATCAATAAAAGTGACATTTTATCATAGAAGGAAGGGGTAGTAAATTTTGAACGATTCCCGCCAAACTTCAAAAGAAGAACTTGTTTATAATATTTTTTCGGCAATTGCCCATCGGTATGATTTATTAAATACCGTTTTAAGTTTTAACCGGGATAAAGCCTGGCGGCGGTTCGCGGTCAAGGTATCGGGCTTATCGGCCGGGGGAAGGGGTTTAGATGTGGCCTGCGGCACGGGAATGTTTGCTATTGAATTAGCGCGGGTAGTTGGCCCGACAGGAGAAGTCGTAGGACTTGATTTTAACGAAAACATGCTTGAAGTTGCCAGGAAAAATATTGCCAGGTACTCCATGGAAAAAATAATTAAGTTAGTTCACGGTAATGCCTTGGCTTTACCTTTTCCGGACAACAGCTTTGATGTGGCAACTATTGGTTTTGCTTTAAGAAATGTGCCGGATATTGAAAAAACAATACTGGAAATGAAAAGGGTAGTAAAACCCGGAGGCAGGGTTGTGAATTTAGAACTTGCCCATCCGACCTTCCCCGTGTTTAAACAACTGTACTGGTTTTACTTTGAAAAATTGGTGCCGCTTTTAGGGAAATTGGGGGTGGGGGTGGACGGTCCTTATTCTTACCTGCCCAACTCGGTAAAAAATTTTCCCCACCAGCAGGTCATTAAAAAGATGTTCGAGGATTTAGGTTTGGTGGATGTAAAATGTTACGAGCTTACCGGCGGAATAGTGGCGGTTCATGTTGGTACCAAACCATTTGAAAAAACTACATGAGATTGGGGGTAGTATTTGATGGCGTTTCGGGATTTGCGAGAGTTCATAGCAGAACTTGAAAAGCGGGGGGAGCTTAAAAGGATCAAAGTTCCGGTGTCACCGGAATTGGAGATAACCGAAATTACCGACCGGGTGTCAAAGGCCTATGGACCGGCTCTTTTATTTGAAAACGTTTCGGGTTACGATGTCCCGGTATTGATGAATGCTTTTGGCTCCTATGAGCGCATGAAATTGGCTCTTGGGGTTGACCGTTTGGATGATATCGGAGAAGAGTTTTTAAGCCTTTTAAATCCCGATGATATTCCGGTTACCATGTTTGAAAAGCTGAAAATGTTACCGAAGCTTGCCAGGTTGTCAAATTTTGCGCCTAAGATTGTAAAAAGTGGCCCGGTAAAGGAAGTAATTATCAAGGATAACCCCGATTTAAATAAATTTCCAATATTAAAATGCTGGCCGCAGGATGGTGGAAGGTTTATAACTTTACCGTTAGTCATTACCAAAGACCCGGAAACCGGAAGAAGAAATGTGGGCATGTACCGGATGCAAATTTATGACGGAAGAACCACCGGGATGCACTGGCATATGCATAAAGATGCGGCGCACTTTTACCAGAAGGCCAAGCGCCTGGGCAAGCCTTTAGAAGTTGCGGTAGCTTTGGGCGGAGATCCGGCAACCATTTATGCAGCGACAGCTCCTCTGCCACCGTCAATTGATGAATTTCTTTTTGCCGGTTTTATTCGGAAAGAACCGGTGGAATTGGTTAAAGCGGAGACGGTAGATTTGGAAGTTCCGGCCCATGCGGAGATTGTTATTGAAGGTTACGTTGATCCCGATGAACTGCGATTAGAAGGGCCTTTCGGGGACCATACCGGTTATTACAGCTTAACCGATTATTATCCGGTATTTCATGTTACAGCAATTACCCACAGAAAGAATCCCATTTACCCGGCAACAATTGTGGGCAAACCACCGATGGAAGACTGTTATATGGCAAAAGCCACCGAACGAATCTTTTTGCCTTTTTTAAAGCTGCTGCTGCCGGAAATTGTTGATATAAATCTTCCCCTGGAAGGGGTCTTCCATAATTGCGCAATTGTCTCGATTAGAAAACGCTATCCCGGTCATGCCCGTAAAGTGATGAATGCTTTATGGGGCTTGGGGCAGATGATGTTTACCAAAATGATAATTGTTGTTGATGAAAATGTTAACGTACAAAACCTTTCGGAAGTAATGTGGAAAGTATTTAACAATATTGATGCGAAGCGGGACTTAATGATTGTTGAAGGACCCCTGGATATTTTGGATCACGCATCTCCTTTGCCCAATTACGGTTCAAAGCTTGGCATTGATGCTACCAAAAAGTGGCCTTCCGAAGGTCACACCCGACCCTGGCCTGATGACATCGAAATGGATCCGGAGATTAAGGCTTTGGTGGACCGGAAGTGGAGTGACCTCGGCCTTGACTAAAATTAAGATCTTTCTTGAAATGATCAGGTTTGAACATACACTTTTTGCCCTACCTTATGCTTATGTAGGAGCATTTTTGGCTTCCGGGGGTGTACCGAGGCTAAGAGATTTTCTTTTTATTACTTTGGCTATGGTTGGTGCCCGGACTGCCGCAATGAGTTTAAACCGGTTGATTGACCGGCATATAGATGCCTTAAACCCCCGAACCCAAAACCGGGCCCTGCCCCGGGGGCTTATAAAAGTGTCGGAAGTATATATTTACACGATACTTTCGTTATTGCTCTTTTTTTGGGCGGCAGCCAATTTAAAGCCGTTAGCTTTAAAGCTTCTTCCCCTTGCTTTATTTGTTCTGGTAATTTATTCTTATACTAAAAGATTTACCTGGGCATGCCACCTTGTTTTAGGCCTGGCCCTGTCCTTTGCTCCGCTCGGAAGCTTTGTGGGGATTGAAGGTTATATACCGCTACCGGCTTACTTTTTAGCTGCCGGGGTGTTATTTTGGGTTGCAGGTTTTGATATTATCTACGCTCTTCAGGATGTGGAGTTTGACCGGCAGCAGGGGTTATACTCCATACCCAGCAGGTTTGGGATAGAAAAAGCTCTAACGATTGCCCGGGTATTTCACTTTCTAACTATCATCTTCTTTTTACTGGCTGGCATTGGTTTTGGCCTTGGGTTTTTTTATTATTTTGGTGTTATTGCTACCGCTATTCTTTTATTATACGAGCACTGGCTGGTCAAGCCTACCGATTTATCAAGGGTTAATACGGCTTTTAACAATGTAAATATGATTATCAGCGTCTTAATGTTCGGTGTTACCGTTATCGATTTACTAATTTAAAAAGGGAGTGGAAGAATGTTTGCTTTTGCCGACAAAAATTTAGAAAAAATTTACGATAAAGTTGAGAAGGGTGAACGGCTTTCCTTTGAAGACGGGCTAACCCTTTTTAATTCCTCCGACCTTATAGGGATTGGTTATCTTGCCAATATCGTCCGGGAAAGAAAAAATGGCAATAAAGCTTATTTTATTGTAAACCGCCATATTAATCCCACCAATATCTGCGTTAACCGCTGCAAACTTTGTGCTTTTGGGGTGGACAAAGACTCTCCGGAAGCTTACCAGATGAGCCTTGACGAAATTGAAGCGCGGGCTTTAGAGTCCAAAGATGATGGGATAAGTGAAATTCACATTGTAGGTGGTCTTCATCCCGATTTGCCTTTTGATTTTTACGTAGAGATGGTGGAGAGGGTTTCCAGAGCCTTACCCGGAGTGCACATTCAGGCTTTTACGGCGGTGGAAATTGACTACTTTTCTCGTATTTCCGGGAAGTCTTTGGAGGAAGTGCTGACAATTTTAAAAAATGCCGGGCTGGGTTCTTTACCCGGCGGAGGTGCGGAAGTTTTTTCAGAGAGGGTGCGAAAGAAAATTTGCGAGAAAAAAATTTCCGGCGAACGCTGGCTGGAAGTCATGAGAACCGCCCATAAACTCGGGCTTAGAAGTAATGCCACCATGCTTTACGGACATATCGAAACCGTTGAAGAAAGACTTATGCATTTAATTAAGTTAAGAGAACTTCAGGATGAAACCGGCGGTTTTATGTCGTTTATTCCTTTGGCGTTTCATCCTAAAAACACCGGGTTAGAGGGTGAAATTAAAACCCTCACTACTGGCGTAGAAGACTTAAAAATGTTAGCTATCAGCCGCTTAATGCTCGATAATTTTGACCATATTAAAGCTTTCTGGATCATGGTGGGACCAAAACTTGCTCAGATTTCTCTTTCCTTCGGAGTGGACGATATTGATGGCACGGTGGTAGAAGAGCGGATTACCCATGCTGCCGGGGCTACCACCTCTCAAGCCATGACCAAAAAGGAAATCCTGCACCTTATACGGGAAGCGGGAAGACAACCGGTAGAAAGAGATACTCTTTACAATGTGGTACGGGAGGTTTTTTAATGAGATTACGGCTTGGACGGGTAAGCTACTTAAACTGCTTACCCTTATATTATCCTTTTGAGAAAAATGGTTTTGCGGAGGCTGAGCTTTTTTCAGGTCCCCCGGCCGAGTTAAATCAACTTTTTTTAAAACATCAGTTAGATGTAACTCCCCTTTCCTCCATTGAGTACGCCAGAAACTATCAAGACCTTTTAATTTTACCTGATCTTTCCATTGCCGCCGATGGCCCGGTATTGAGCGTGATGTTTTTTTACCGGCAGGAATTTTCCGGAAGGCTTCAAAACATAAAAAAAGTTGGTGTAACCAGGGAGTCGGCAACATCGGTAGTATTATTAAAAATAATCTTAAAAGAACTTTTTGGGGCCGACCCTCAATACGTACCCATGAATCTGGACATTGAATTTTACCGCAAGACAGATTTAGACGGAGTGCTTTTAATTGGTGATAAAGCTTTAGCAGGTTATTATCATTTGCCCCAAAATTTAGAGGTGTTGGACTTAGGCGAAGCTTTTAAAAAACTTACCGGGCTACCCATGGTTTATGCGGTATGGGCGGTCCACCGGGAGACCTGCCAGAAAGAGCCTCATAAAATTAAAAAGTTAACCGAACTGTTTTTTCAGGCTAAAAATTACTCGTATGCTCACTGGCAAGAAATGGTTGAATTTGGCAGCCAGAAATATCCTTTTACTCCTGAGGAAATTGACGGGTATTTAAAAATTATTTCCCATGAACTATCCGAGAGGGAGTTTTCTGGTCTTTTGGAGTTTTACCGTCGGGCTTCTAAAATAGGCGAAGCGCCGGCAGGGGTTTTGGTTAAGATTTGGAGGGAAGACGATTGGATGTAAAAAAAATTTACGCCAAAATAGAAGCGGGGGAAAGGATAACTTTTGCCGAAGGAGTTTTACTGTTTGAACAGGGAGATTTGTACAACTTGGGGCGACTTGCCAACCTTGTCCGCCGCCGTCATCACCCGGAAAATATTGTTACTTTTGTGGTTGACCGGAATGTAAATTATACCAATATCTGCTCGACGGCCTGCAAATTTTGTGCTTTTTATCGTCCTCCCGGTCATCCGGAAGGTTACGTTCTGACCTTGGAAGAAATCTTTGCCAAAATTGAAGAGCTGGTTAACCTGGGCGGAACTCAGTTATTAATGCAGGGAGGGACCCATCCCGATTTAGGGCTGGAGTACTTTAAAAACCTGTTTTCTCAGATAAAGAAAAGATTTCCAACGGTACAAATCCATTCCCTTTCGCCGCCGGAAATTATGTACCTGGCTAAAAAAGAAGGCTTAAGCGTGGTTGAAGTCTTAAAGCAACTAAAAGAAAGCGGACTGCAATCTTTGCCCGGAGGGGGAGCGGAAATATTATCCGACCGGGTGCGGAAGGTAATTAGTCCCAATAAAATTTCCGCGGCGGAATGGCTGGAAGTGATGGAAGCAGCCCATAGCCTGGGGATGAAGACTACGGCAACGATGATGTTCGGGCATGTGGAAAATTACGAAGACCGGATTATTCACCTGGAAAATTTGCGGCAGCTTCAGGATAAAACCCGCGGATTTACTGCTTTTATACCCTGGTCGTTTCAGCCGGCCAATACAGCCTTAGCCCATCTTTTGCCAGCTGGAGGGGTGGACTACTTAAAGACGGTTGCTATTTCCCGGATTTATCTCGATAATTTTCCCAACATTCAAGCTTCCTGGGTTACCCAAGGGGCCAAAATAGCGCAATTAGCTTTGTATTTTGGAACCAACGATTTTGGCTCTACCATGCTTGAGGAAAATGTGGTCCGGGCAGCGGGGGTAACCTACCGCATACCAATGAACGAAATAATAAAAACTATCCGGGAAGCAGGGTTCATACCGGCCAAACGCAACACCCATTACGAAATTTTGGAAGTTTATGAGGAGTGAGCCGATGGCATTGGAAAAATTACTGCGCTCCATACCCAAGGTAGATGAGATTCTAAAAGCTCCGGAACTTCAGGACTATTTAAACCGTTATCAGCGGGAGATTATTACCCGCAAAGTGCGCGAGGTTTTAGATGAACTCAGAACCGGTATAGTCTCTGGCCAGCGGCAAAAGCCGCTGGAATTTCAGGAGGTTGTTAACTTAGCTCAAAGAAAGATTGAAAGCTTTTTTCTACCCCCCTACCGGCGGGTGGTCAACGGTACCGGTGTGGTTTTGCATACCAACCTGGGCCGGGCTCCTCTGGCCCCGGAGGCGGTAGAAGCCTTACGTAAAGTCTCGGGCAGTTACGGCAACTTGGAGCTGGATTTAACCACCGGAAAAAGGGGCTCCCGTTACGACCACGTGGTGGAATACCTCTGTGAGTTAACCGGAGCCGAGGATGCACTGGTGGTGAACAATAATGCTTCGGCGGTAGTATTAGCTTTAAGCAGTATGGCTTTTGGGAAAGAGGTGATAGTTTCCCGGGGCCAACTGGTGGAAATCGGCGGAGCCTTTAGGATACCGGAAATAATGGAAAGAAGCGGGGCAATTTTAAAAGAAGTTGGTACCACCAATAAAACCCGGCTTGACGATTACCGGAAGGCAATTAACGAGAACACCGGCCTTTTATTAGGGGTGCATACCAGCAATTACAAAATAATTGGTTTTACCGAATCGGTGGAAATTGCCGATTTGGTGAAGCTTGGAAAAGAAAAGGGAATTCCGGTAATGTGGGACTTGGGAAGCGGCAGTTTGGTGGATTTAACCTCTTACGGATTACCGTACGAACCAACGGTGCAGGAAGTTCTGGCGGCGGGGGTGGATGTAGTTACTTTTTCCGGAGATAAGCTTTTGGGTGGCCCGCAAGCGGGGATTATTGCTGGCAAGAAAGAGTTTGTTGCCAAAATGAAAAAACATCCTCTTACCCGGGCTATTCGGATTGATAAAATGACCGTAGCAGCTTTGCAGGCAACTTTAATGCTTTACTTTGAAAGAGATTTTCTCACGAAAATCCCGGTATTACGGATGTTAACCGAACCGCCCGAAAAGATTAAAAAGCGGGCGCAAAAGCTTTATCGCAAACTCTTAAGGGCCAAATTACCTGCTGAAATTTCCATAGGTGAAGGTAAATCGGAAGTAGGTGGGGGAGCTTTTCCCGGAACCTACCTATCTTCTTATGTGATAAAAATTAACCCCCATCACCTTTCGGTGGAAAAACTGGCAAAAGCATTACGGGAGGAAAATCCTGCCCTTTTGGGAAGAATTGAGGAAGAAAAATTTATTATTGATTTAAGGACGGTATTGGAGGAAGAAATAGATTACTGCAAACGCTTACTGGAAAAACATCTGGTGGGTGACCGGCAATGAAATACTTCATCATTGGAACCGCTGGCCATGTAGACCACGGAAAAACGGAACTGATAAAAAGGCTTACGGGAATTGATACCGACCGCTTAAAGGAAGAGAAAAAACGGGGAATTTCCATCGAACTTGGTTTTGCTCACCTGACGCTCCCTTCGGGGAAAAAAGCCGGGATTGTTGATGTTCCGGGGCATGAGCGGTTTATTAAAAATATGCTGGCCGGGGTTATGGGGTTTGACATGGTGCTTTTAGTTATTGCTGCCGATGAGGGTATTATGCCCCAAACCCGGGAGCATATGGATATTTTAAAGCTTTTACAGATAAAAAAAGGTATCGTGGTAGTAACGAAGAAAGATTTAGTGGATGAAGACTGGTTAAATCTTGTAATTGAAGATATCAAAGAATTTGTCAAAGGAAGTTTTCTCGAAAAGGCTCCCATTATCCCCGTATCATCAATTACCGGTGAAGGGATTTCTACTTTACTTGCGGAAATTGACCGGGTCGCGGAAGAGGTCGAGGAAAAATCCCGGTCCCATTATGCACGCCTGCCCATTGACCGGGTTTTTACCATAGCGGGATTTGGGACGGTCGTTACCGGTACCCTCTGGTCGGGGGAACTTGCGGTGGGCGAAACGGTAGAAATTCTCCCCCGCGGGCTTACCAAAAAGATTAGAAACCTGCAGGTCCACGGGCAAAAAGTGGAAAGGGCTTTTGCCGGGCAGAGGGTGGCGATCAATTTAGCGGATGTAGAGGTAAAAGATATTGAACGGGGAGATTGGGTTGTTACCACTGGCGTATTAAAACCCACCCGGTTGCTTGACGTTAAGTTTACGGTTCTTGCTTCGCAAGAAAAGCCCGTTCGCCACCGGCAGCAGATACGTTTTTACCTGGGAACGGCGGAACGGCTGGGAAGGGTACTGCTTTTAGACCGGGAAGAGTTAGAGCCGGGAGGGGAAACTTATGCCCAGCTCATGTTAGAGGAGCCGGTAGTAGCCGACCGCTCTGACCGGTTTATAATTCGTTCCTATTCGCCTATGGTAACTATCGGAGGAGGAGAGGTCTTAGATCCTTATCCCGCAAGAAAATACAAGCGTTATCGGGAGGAAGTAATTGAAAATTTAAAAATTAAAGAAAAAGGAGAACCTGCGGAGTTAGTTTTAAACGTTCTTTTGCATAATCCAAAACCCATGGAACAAAAAGTTATTGAACAGAAAACCACCTTGCCTGCACCGGCGGTCGAGGAGAGTATCAACAGGTTGCTCGCAGCCAACAAAATTTACCAATCAAGAGAAAAACTTTATTATACGGCAGAAAATTTTGCTAAGGCCTTAACCAAAACAAAAGAGTTTTTACAGGCATATCACCGGCAATACCCATTACGAATAGGAATTCCTAAAGATGAGTTAAAAAGTAAACTTTTTAATGAGTTTACTCCGCGGGAGTTTTCTGCTTTTCTGGAAATTGCAGAAGAGAGAAATGAGCTAAAAGTAACTGGAAATAAAGTAGCCTTACCTGACCACTTCCCGGAATTTACTGCGGAATTGGAAAAAGCAAAGGAAAGGATTATAAACTACTTTAAACAAGCTGCTTTAACACCGGAAAATCTAAAAGTTATTTTGACCAATTTTAATCTCAAAGAAGATTTGGCGCTGGAGTTAATAAATTATCTTGTGGAGCAAGGGGAATTAATTAAGATTGACGAAGAAATATATTTAGCCCGCGAACATTTTGAAGAGGCTATGGCCAAAATTAAAAAGCTTTTATTAGAAAAAAAAGAAATTGTAATTGCCGATGTGCGAGAACTCCTTGGTATTTCCCGTAAATACGCTTTGCCGTTATTAGAAACTTTAGACCAGCTAAAAATTACCCGGCGTGTTGGAGATAAGAGGGTTTTAGCGAGGAGGGAATAGAATTGAGGAAAAAGAGGGTTTTTCGGGTAAAAAGACGTCCCCTGGAAATTTGTGAAAATTACTATGTGGTGAGCGAAAAGAAGGGAGATGGCCGTGGCGAACTCCCTTAAATATTTAATTCTTTCTACCAGTCCACGGATAGGTGGCAATAGCGATACTGCTGCCCGGTATGTGGAAACCCTCTTAAAGGCTAAAGGAGATGGAGTTTTCTTAAACACTTCCCGCAAAAAAATCAATCCTTGCCTTGGGTGTAATTTATGCAGCCGGGACGGCCGATGCGTGCAAAAGGATGACATGGCAGAAATTTATGAGTTACTTCCGCAAATTAATTATTTGGTTATAGCATCTCCAATTTATGCCATGGGGCTTTGCGCTCAGGCCAAAGCTATAGTAGACCGGTTGCAGCCTTACTGGGCGCAAAAGTACCTTTTAAAGCAGTCAGAAATGCAGCAAAAAAGGCGAAAAGGCCTGTATTTACTGACCGCCGGTACTAATTTTAACACCGTATTTACCGGGGCGGAGATTACCTTGAAGTACTTAAATAATATTTTAGAAGTTGAGGAGTTTAGGATTGTTGGATTTAAAAACCTGGAAGAAAAGGGCGAAATTAAAAAAGATCCCAATAATTTTAACCGGATTCTGGAAGCTATTAATCAAATGGGGGTGAGCTGAATGAGAGCTGCTTTTTCCTTAACGGTGGCTGAAGGGAAGAGGTTGATTGCAAAAGGTATTAAAAAACATCCGGCGGTAGCAAAAGCTTTTAAGGAAGGGATTGTGGTGATTGCCGGAGGAACAACTAATGGTTATATCGTGGAAGAATTAACCGGCAGGGAAATTGAACGGGAGTGGTATACGGCGGGGGTAATAACGCCCAAAGGACAGTGCGTAACCGACCCGGGTCGAAGAATTCCACCGGTGGTGCTGGAACGGGGCCAGGTATCAGAGCTTGGCTGGCAGGATGCCCTCGAAAAAATGGGACGGGATGATGTGTTTTTAAAAGGTGCCAGTGCTATCGATGCGGAAGGATTTGCCGGAATCATTACTTCCGATTCCCGGGGAGGGACCATAGGCCGGGCATACCCGCTTATTCGCGCCCGGGGGATACGGCTTATTATTCCCGTTGGTTTGGAGAAAATGGTGCCTTCGGTGCGGAAAGCAGCCGAATTAACCGGAATTTATACAATTGATAAAGCTTTAGGGCAAAAATTCGGTTATACCGTCATTGGTGATGGGGAAATTTTTACCGAAATATCTGCTTTAAAGCTTTTATTTCCCAACATTGAGGTTGTGGTAGTAGGTAGCGGTGGCATAGGGGGAGCCGAAGGGGGAAAAACGTTTATTGTAGAAGGAAATGAGGATGAGGTAGTAGAATTATTAAGCTTGATTAAAACCATTAAAGGAGAACCGGCGCTGAAAGATAGCAAGAGAAACTGTCCCTGCGACGTGCCCTGCGACCGTATAAGGAACTAATTCCGGATTTAGTCCGGAATTTTTAAGGAGGGGGAAGATGGAGTTAAAAGAAATTTTAAAGGGGAGAAGAAGTATTAGAAAGTTTAAAAAAGACCCGGTGCCGCGGGAAGTGGTGGAAGAGCTTTTAGAAGCGGCACTCTGGGCGCCTTCCGGGAAAAACCGCCAGCCCTGGGAAATTTACGTGGTTGGTGGGGAAAAGCGGGATGAGCTTGCCAGGCTTATTGCTGAATCAGGTAAGCACATTAAACCAAAATTAGAAGAACTTTTTCCGGAAAAGATTGTAAAAATTACCCTGCAGTTTTTTGAAAATGTTGGTGACGCGCCGGTAATTATTCTGTTTTACATTCCCAAATACGAATATTCAGTTAACCACCTCATGAGTGGCTATGAACGCCATTACAATGAAGAAAGCAGGATCGAAGCCATCATGAGCGTCTCGGCCCTGGTGGAAAATTTAATGCTTTTGGCTTATGAACGAGGGCTGGGGACGTGCTGGATGACCGGCCCCAGGTATGTGGCCGATGAGATTGATCGCTTTTTGGGGGTTACCGATAAGGAATTTGTGTGTGCGGTGGTACTGGGGTATCCCGATCAAACTCCTCCGGTGCCACCGAGAAAAACCGGGAAAATACAATTTATCGGCTTTTAATGGATGTTTAGGAAAAATCGTGTGGCTTGAGCTGCACGATTTTTTGTATTATCATTAATTTTCCGGGTAAATTATACAAAAAAGAAGGTGGGATCGTGGTAAGAGACTTAGTTTACCCCGAAGGAATTTATCTTGATGAAATTATTGCTTATTACAGTAAAACCTGGGAATATTTACGGCCGTACATGCAGGGACGGCCCTTTTTTGTCAAATTTT
>NZ_ATYG01000002.1:0-150921 GCF_000427565.1 Carboxydothermus ferrireducens DSM 11255 | reverse complement strand
GAGGAATAAAGAAGTGCGCCCGTAGCTCAGCGGATAGAGCGCCGGCCTCCGGAGCCGGGTGCGTAGGTTCGATTCCTGCCGGGCGCACCATAAACTGCACAAAAACCGGGTTTTGCTGCGAACCCGGTTTATTTTTTTAGCTAAAGCAGGAAAAATTAAACTAATGTAGAAGAGAATAGTGAAAAATAATCAGAAAATTTTACCAACAGGGAGTGAGGGGTATTAAAGGCAGGTATTTTTACCTGACCCTTTTGTTGGTGCTGCCATTAGTGGTGCAGGGAACGGTCATGTATTATTTTTTATACCTCGAAATACCGGAGTTATCGGAAAAAAATTTAACATACGTTGCGGTACATATGGCGAAAGAAATTGAGAAAGACCTAACGGATATAGATATAAATAATTTGGAAATTGCCGAGTTAAACGAAATAAATTTAATTTTAACTCATTTTCCCGATATGATGATAAGTTTTATAAAATATCCTAATTTAGAAATTATAGCTCACTATTCCAATAAAAACGGCAAATTAGCTAAAGATAACGAAATAATCGGTGGGGTACTTACCGGAGAAGTTAAAGATATTATAATCAAAAAGCGCTATCCTTATTTTGGTAAGCTAAGCTTAGCCGACGGGAAAGCCTATGTTTACCTCCAACCGGTTTATGTGAAAGGAGAGCTGGTGGGTTTTGTTCTTACCCACCAAAATCGAAATTATCTATCGGTAGTGGTTGGCGAAATTTTAAGGCTTACCGGAACGGTGCTATTTTTAATGCTCCTGGTGGGAATAGGGTATAGTTTGCATTATGTTTTTTTAAACGATCGGAGGACTATTGCCCTTACAAAATCTAACTGGGATTTGCAGCGGAAATTAAATGCCGTTTTAGAAAATGCGCAAACGGGGATTGTTTTAGTTGACAGGGATTTAACTATTACTTACATAAATCCCATGGCGGAAGATTTTTTTAAGATTTCTTTTGCAGAAGCTGTTGGAAAACAGTACGATGAATTTATCAAAAGCTATATTATAACCGATGAGGAGAAAAAGTCATCATTTTTAGTGCATACTTTAAAAACCGGAAATACCGTTTATAAAAAAACAATAACCTTTAAAGTTCTGGGAGAAATGCGTTTGGGGGAAGTTTGCACGGGAATCATCCAAAATAATTTGGGACAAATTGACGGAGCTTTTTTATTTATCCAGGACATAACCGATAAAAGACAGAAGGAAGAGTTAGCTGCCAAAACCCTGCAGTTAGCAGCAGCGGGTGAAATTATGTCGGAACTTACCCACGAATTAAAAAATGCCTTTATGGTGTTAACCGGTTTATCAAAACTTTGTCAGGATGGACGGCCCGAGTTAAAAATGCTTGATGAGGAAATAAATCGGCTGTACCGCTTGACTACTGATTTTCTTAGCTTAACCAGAGCTTACCGGGCTAAAAAAGAACGTTTTGATTTTCAACAGTTAGTGGTGGAAGTATTAGCCCTTGTTGATAAGGAAGCTCGTAAACAAAAGGTAAAAATTGAGACTTTTCTCCATTACCCGCCCTATTTAAAGGGCGATAGGAATCTTTTAAAACAAGCGCTCTTGAATGTTTTATTAAACGCCGTGGAAGCAATGGAAGGGGGAGGAGTTCTTAAGGTTTACCTGGATTACAACGTTAAAAGCCGGGAAATAGTTTTAACTGTGGCCGATAGCGGCCCCGGTATACCTCCGGAAATTTTGCAAAAAATTTGCCAGCCTTTCTTTACTACCAAGGAAAGGGGAACCGGCCTGGGGCTACCTTTTACCAAAAGGGTGGTGGAATTTCACTTAGGAAAGTTAATGATTAAAAGCGAAGTGGGCAAAGGAACGTGGGTAATAATTACTTTACCGGTAGAGGAGAATATCCATGAAAAAGTCCAGGTGGTATGAAATAGTAAGTGGCAGAAGAGGCTACCGGCAGAATCGGTGGGGCATTTTTTAGGTATTGTTCTCGGTAAAAGCTTTCGATAGTAATGCACAACTCCTTTTTTGGTGGTAAAATTATATAAAGACCGAAAAAAAGGAGCGGGTGCAGTGAAAAGGGTTGTCAGTGTAAGCCTGGGTTCCTCCAAGCGCGACAAAGCAACCGAGGCGGAATTTTTGGGAGAAAAATTTATTATCGAGCGCCGGGGTACCGATGGGGATTATAATAAAGCATTGCAGGTTTTAAAAGAATTAGATGGTAAAGTAGATGCTATTGGACTTGGCGGGATAGATG
Organism: Carboxydothermus ferrireducens DSM 11255; assembly: GCF_000427565.1. Lineage (NCBI taxonomy): Bacteria > Bacillati > Bacillota > Clostridia > Thermoanaerobacterales > Thermoanaerobacteraceae > Carboxydothermus > Carboxydothermus ferrireducens. The sequence goes on along the minus strand of NZ_ATYG01000002.1, from coordinate 148,677 downwards.
TCTATCTTTATGCCGGAGGACGCCGGTATGCTATAAAAGATGGGCTGCGGCTTTTGCAGGCGGTTAAAATTACTCCGGCGGTAGATGGAAGCGGCCTCAAAAATACTTTAGAGCGGGAAGTGGTGCGGGAACTTGCCCGCATGGGAATTATCACCCCTAAAAGCAAGGTGCTGCTGGTTTCCGCCGTGGACCGTTTTGGTATGGCGGAGGCGTTAGCCGAAACCGGTGCGGAAGTAATTTTTGGCGATTTAATTTTTGCCCTGGGAATTCCCATTCCTATTAAGAAAATAAGCACTTTGAATTTCTTAGCGGCTATTCTGCTGCCAATTATTACCAAGTTACCGTTTCAGATTCTTTATCCTACGGGCAAGGAACAAGAAGTTAGAGAAAAGAAAAGAAAGAATGACCGGTATTACCACTGGGCGGATATTATTGCCGGGGATTACCTCTATATAAAGAAACATTTACCGGAGCGGATCGATGGCAAGATAATTTTAACCAATACTACTACCCCGGAAGATGTGGAGGAGTTAAAAGCCAAAGGGGCTAAAATGTTAGTGACAACTACTCCGGTTTTAAACGGACGCTCCTTTGGAACCAACGTTATGGAAGGGGTGCTTTTAACCCTGTTAAACAAAAAATGGGAGGAAGTAACTCCCGAGGATTATTTAAGACTTTTAAAGGAGCTGGGCTTTAAGCCCAATATAATAGAGTTAAATTAATCATAGATCCTTAAAAGTCTATACATTTCCATGTTTATCCGATTATCAGAGGGAAGGCCGTAGTCAGCACGAAATTTAACTACGGCCTTTTCCATTTTTCGGCCAAAAATACCGTCAATGGGACCGGAATAATAACCCTTAAGCTTTAAAAGTTCCTGCAGGATAAGAACATCGCTTCCTTTAGAACCTACAACTAATGTTCTCCAGGGGATTTCCTGATAGGTAAAAGGATTGCCGAGGATAATTACTTGATCTTGAAGGTTAACCTTTTCGTACAGTTCTTCCACATGACGGTTTAACATCCGGATGCAGCCGTGACTGGCGTAACTTCCAATGGAACCGGGCTTGTTGGTCCCGTGAATGCCGTACATACCCCAGGGTACGTTTAAACCGAGAAAGCGGCTGCCAAAACCGCTGCCCCAGTTTTTGCGCATAAATGTAATTTTAAAGCAACCAATCGGGGTAGGAGTTTTCAGGTCACCCAGGGCAACCGGGTATTTTTTTACAAGCTTATTTTCCCGGAAAAGATAAAGGAGGCGGGTCCGCGTTTCAATGACAATGATATTTTTTTCGTTGGCTAAACCGGTGAGGGGAGTTAAAAATATCATAAGGAAAACAAGAAAAAAAAGTTTTTTTACCATTTTATCTACCTCCGGTAATAAACTTGTCCTTTATCGAATAGTTATTTATTAGTGTGGTACAGCAGGGCAGGTTTATTTCGGGAGGTGAAAAAATTTGTTCAGGAAAATTATGGCAGGTACTTTGGTGGTTTTTTTACTGGCCGGGGTTGCCGGCTGCAGCTGGTGGAATAAGATTTTTGAGCGTAAAGCGGTGGTTCCGGATAAAACCGAGGTTAAAGAGAAAAGCGTAGAAGTAGGTCAAAAAGGGGAGATGGTTGAAGTAGTTTTATATTTTGCCGATGAAACCGGCGAATATTTGGTTCCGGAAAAGCGGATGATTGCCAAAGTTCCTTCTATAGCCCGGGAAACATTAAACGAACTTTTTGCCGGGCCCCAATCTTCTAATTTAAAGCCGGTGGTTCCTTCCGGTACAGTTTTACGGGATATCAATGTAAAACCCGATGGCTTGTGCATTGTGGACCTGAGCCGGGAAGTAATTGATAACCACCCGGGAGGATCGGCGGCGGAAGCGTTAACCGTATATGCCATTGTGGACACGTTATGCCAATTTCCTACGATAAAAAAAGTAGAGTTTCGGGTTGAGGGGGAAAAAGTGGAAAGCTTAAAAGGTCACATGGACCTAACGGTCCCGGTGGAGAAAAATGGGGCGATGATTAAAATACAAAATTAACCGCAAACCTTTTTTGGCCTGCAGCCAAAAAAGGTTTTTTTCTTAAAAACCCTTGACTTTTTTTTTATTTAGAGTTTTTCTAAAAAGGGCAATGGATGGAAAAAAGGAGGTTTGTGTGGGATAATATTAAGAAAGGTACAGAGAAACGGTCTTGGCAGTAAAATATCTTGGTAAAAAACTTTAACCCATTTACAGGAGGTTTAGCATTTTGGACAAAGCATCATTGGGTATCGGAATTTTTGATTCGGGGGTTGGCGGAGTAACGGTATTAAAAGAACTGATAAATTTGCTTCCCGGGGAAAACTTTTACTATTTGGGAGACACTGCTCATGTACCTTACGGCTCAAAATCCAAAGAGGAATTATTAATTTTGGGCGATGCCATAATTCGCTTTTTTCTTAAGTTAGGGGTTAAGATGGTAGTCTTTGCCTGCAATACCAGTTCGGCCATAACCTTACCCATCTTAAAAGAAAGATACCCGGTTTTAATGGAAGGAATGCTTGAGCCCTTAAGGAAAAATATGCCGGCCAAAGCCAAGGTCGGGGTGCTGGCCACCGAGGCGACGGTGAAAAGTGGGCTTTATCAAAAAAAGCTTATGGAAACTAACAAGTTTCAAGAAGTTTATATGGTAGCTTGTCCCCAGTATGTGCCCTTGATTGAAAAGGGGATTGTTTCGGGAAAAGAAGTGGAAGAAGCTACCCGGGAATACTTTGAGCCACTTCTAAAAGAAGAAGTTAGAGATGTGGTCTTGGGTTGTACCCATTATCCTTTTTTAACCGAAACTATTCAGAAACTTTACCCCAAAATTCAGGTAATTGACCCGGCGGCCTATGTTGCCCGGGAGGTTTATCGAAAATTAAAGGAAAACAAGCTTTTAGGTGAGAATGGCGGAAAAGTCCAGTTTTATGTGACCGGCGATGAAAAAAGTCTAAAAAATCTTGGAAGCTTGTACTTAGGCTATAACATAGATAAGGTCCAAAAAATTGACTTGGAGGTAATAGTATGAAAGAGGTAAATTTAGTGCTCGGGGTGATTGGGGCTGATGTTCACGCCATTGGAAATAAAATTTTAGAGTATGCACTCACCAATGCCGGTTTTAAGGTACACAATTTAGGGGTAATGGTAAGTCAGGAAGAATTTGTGAAAGCTGCTTTAGAGACCGATGCCAAAGCGGTATTGGTTTCTTCCCTTTATGGCCACGGGGAAATTGACTGCCGTGGTCTTAAGGAAAAGTTTATTGAAGCTGGTCTGGATGATGTTCTCCTGTATGTTGGGGGTAATTTAGTTGTGGGGAAACAGGATTTTTCCGAAGTTGAGAGAAAGTTTAAAGCAATGGGATTTGACCGGGTATTTCCCCCGGGGACGATGCCGGAAGAAGCAATAAAGGCCCTTAAAGAAGACCTTGGGCTAATATAGGGGGCTTTTAAGGTGAGGTTAGGGCTTTTTTTGGACATAGGCAGTACATATACCAAAGGACGAGTGGTGGAGTTAGAACGGGGGGAGCTTTTAGCCTCGGCTAAAGCTTATACTACCGTAGAAACCGATGTTACCCTTGGGATAAACGACTGTCTTTTAGAGTTATCACGGCAGGGAATTAAAGAGAAATATGATATAAAACTTGCCTCTTCTTCGGCCGCCGGCGGGCTCAGGATGGTGGCGGTAGGGCTGGTACGGGATTTAACCACCGAAGCGGCCAAAAAAGCCGCATTGACCGCCGGGGCACGGGTGGAAAAGAGCTATAGCTATGAGCTTACCCCGGAAGATTTGGACGAAATTTTGGCCCTGAAACCGGACATCATTTTACTGGCCGGAGGAACTGACGGCGGGAACAAAAAATACCTTTTAGAAAATGCCAGGAAGTTATCACGGCTAAAACTTAAAGGAACGATTTTGGTTGCCGGGAACCGCTCGGCGGCTTCCGAGGTTGCAGGAATTTTAGAAGGTAAGGTAGACTTCAGGATCGCTCCCAATGTTTTACCGGACCTCAATACCCTAAACATTGAACCGGTCCAAAACCTGATCCGCCAGATATTTTTAGAAAAAATAGTTGAAGCCAAAGGGTTAAAAAAAGCCGAAAAAATCGTGGACAAGGTAATGATGCCAACGCCTCTGGCGGTTTTAAAAGGGGCGGAGCTCTTAGCCCAAAAAATCGGGGAGCTTATATTAATTGATGTCGGAGGAGCTACTACTGATGTACATTCGGTAGCAAAGGGGCTGCCCACCTTAGCGGGGGTGAGTTTAAAAGGACTTCCGGAGCCCTACGCTAAAAGAACTGTGGAAGGGGATTTGGGGTTAAGGAGAACGGTGAAAAATGTTGTTGAATACGGACAAGAAGAATTTTATAATTCAGGAATTACTTCCGGGCAACTAAGCGATTACCTTGAAAAAATTACGAAAGATCCGACGTATCTTCCCCAAACCCCCCAGGAAAAGGAAATTGAAAAAGCGCTTACCCGAATTTGTGTCAAAACGGCAATGAATCGGCATGCGGGAAGATTAGAGGAAATCTGGACTCCTGCCGGAAAAAGTTTTGTTCAGTACGGAAAGGATTTAACCAGGGTAGAAGCTTTGGTGGGAACCGGAGGACCTTTAGTTTATGCCGAGGAACCGGAAAATGTTTTAGCGGCAGCCTTTTTTGAGGAAACAAATCCTAATATTTTAAAACCTAAAAATCCGGAAATGTATTTGGATACCGAGTATATATTGTTTGCAGCTGGCTTACTGGCGGAAAATGATCGGGAAGCAGGTTTAAAACTATTAAAGTCCGTTAAAAAACTTTAAACAAGCGGGAGGCAACGGGGAATGAAAGGGAAAATTGATCTGGAGAAGTTTTTGCAAAGTCGGAAGGAAGTTTTGGCTACCTGGCCTACGGGAGCGGAAGTGTCTTTAGAAGATGGTGTAAACTACCATAAAGCTTTACCGCCGGAAAAAAACTTTGCCGTTAAGCTTAAAAAAGTTAAAGAGGAAGGAATTACTGCCATTCAACCCCGGGCGGGGGTTGCTTTATTAAACGAGCATATAGCTCTTTTGAAATATTTAGAAAAAGAAGGGGAAGCGGACTTTCTTCCCACCACCATTGACAGTTACACCCGGCAAAACCGGTATCAGGAAGCCCAGCGGGGTATCGAAGAAAGTCTGGCGGAAGGCCGGTCAATGTTAAACGGCTTTCCGGCGGTAAATTACGGGGTGTATCCTTGCCGCAAGATTATTGAAGAAGTTAACGTGCCGGTGCAGGTACGTCACGGTACTCCCGATGCCCGGCTTTTAGCAGAAATAACCCTTGCCGGGGGTTTTTCAAGCTTTGAAGGGGGAGGTATTACCTACAACATTCCCTATGCCAAGGAAGTCCCGTTGAGAAAATCTATTGAAGATTGGCAGTATGTGGACCGGTTAATCGGTTACTATGCGGAACACGGGGTTTTAATAAACCGGGAATCGTTTGGACCCCTTACCGGTACTTTAGTACCGCCGTCCATTACCATTGCCATTAATATTTTAGAGCTTCTGTTAGCCGTCGAGCAGGGAGTAAAAAGCTTTACCCTGGGACTCGGGCAGTGCGGCAATTTAAACCAGGACGTAGCGGCTTTACACGGGATGGTTGAACTGGCGGAGGAGTACTTAAAGCGTTTTGGTTTTCAGGATGTGGATTTAACCACCGTATTTCACCAGTGGATGGGTGGTTTTCCGCAGGATGAAGCCCGGGCGTTTGCCGTTATTGCCTGGGGAGCGGTGGCTGCCGCTTTAGCCAAGGCCAACAAGGTTATTGTTAAAACACCCCATGAAGCTCTGGGGGTACCCACCAAAGAAGCCAATGCCCAGGGTTTAAAAACCACCCGGCAGATTGTCAATATGCTAAAAGACCAGCGATTTATGGTTAATGAGGAATACCTTTTAGAAAAAGAAATGGTGAAAAAAGAAGCCCGGGCCATTGTGGAACGTACTCTGGAATTGGGTGAAGGGGACTTAGTTGCGGGAATTGAGCGGGCGTTTGCCGCAGGGGTTATCGATGTGCCTTTTGCCCCCAGTCGTTTTAACCTGGGGAAAATCCTGCCGGCACGGGATGATACCGGTGCGGTGCGGATTTTAGAGTTTGGCAATCTACCCTTTGATAGCGAAATCCGGGAATTTCATAGGGAACGGCTAAAACGGAGAGGGGAAAAGGAAGGACGGGAGCCCAGCTTTCAAATGGTGATTGACGATATATACGCTATTGGTAAAGGAATGTTAGTAGGAAAACCGAGGACAAAGTAGGTGGAGCGATGAAAGTTGGCATAACAACAACCATACCGGTAGAAGCGGTTTTTGCGGCGGGCAAGACGCCGGTTGATTTGAATAATATTTTTATAACCGCTCCTTCGCCTCAAGCTTTGGTGGAGGAAGCGGAAGAAGAAGGTTATCCGAGAAACCTTTGTGCCTGGATTAAGGGGCTTTATACCGTTGCCAAGAATGATCCGGAAATTGGAACGATTATTGCCGTAACCCAGGGAGATTGCAGTAATACCCATGCCTTAATGGAAACACTGATGCTGGCGGGAAAAGAAATTATACCTTTTGCCTATCCCTTTGACCGGGATTACGACCTTTTGGCCCACCAGTTAGAAAAATTAATTACCGCCCTGGGGACTACCTGGGAAGAAACTGTTCAAGTTAAAAAGCAGTTGGATGAAATAAGAAAATTTTTGGTGGAACTTGACTATTTAACTTTTGCCGAAGGAAAAGTCACGGGTTTTGAAAATCACCTGTGGCTTGTATCATCAAGCGATTTTAATCAGGACCCCGTAAAGTTTCAAAAAGAACTGCTGGAGTTTTTAGAAAAAGCAAGAAGAAGGCCTGGAGAGAAAGAAAAGCTGCGTATAGCTTACATTGGTGTGCCGCCGATAATCCCCGACCTTTATGATTACCTGGAAGAGAGGGGCGCACGGGTAGTTTTTAACGAGGTCCAGCGGCAGTTTTCCATGCCGTATTTGGCAGAAGACCTCGTGCGGCAGTACCAGCTATATACCTACCCCTACGGCATTTTTGCTCGCCTCAAAGATATTAAAGAGCAACTTGAACTAAGAGAAGTGGATGCGGTAATTCACTATGCTCAAAGCTTTTGCTATCGGCAAATTGAAGATTTAATTATCCGGCGGGAAATTAAGCTTCCGATTTTAACTTTGGAAGGAGATAAGCCGGGAAGAATGGATGCCCGCACCCGGATGCGGGTGGATGCTTTCTTGGATATGCTTCGTTAAAAGGTGATGAAAAATGTATGTAGGAATTGACCTTGGCAGCAGAAATGTCAAAATGGCAGTTAAAGAAGATGGAGAAATAAGGTTTTTACTTTTTGATACGGTGAGTTTTTACCGGGAATACGGAAAGCTTGTGGATGGCGAGCTGGTGGTTGATTTTTCGGCTCTGGGGTTAACTCCCATCGAAAAAATCGTTTCCACCGGATACGGACGCCAGGCGGTAAAAATCAAGGGTGGCATTGATCTCCCGGAAATTCGGGCCCATGCTTTGGGGGCGGTTTACCAGACCGGGCTTATGGATTTTACCCTGTTGGATTTAGGGGGACAGGACAGTAAAGTTGTTTTGGTTAGAAAAGGTAAGGTTGCAGATTTTTTAACCAACGATAAATGTGCTGCTTCTACCGGAAGGTATCTTGAAAACATGGCTGCGGTGTTAAAGATTTCTTTAGAGGAGTTGGGAAATTTTTATGAAGACCCGGTGGAACTGTCAAGTACCTGCGCTATATTTGGAGAAACGGAGCTTTTAGGCAAGGTGGTGGAAGGCTACCCTTTGGAACGGTTAGCGGCCGGGGTAAACTATACCATTTATAAAAGGATTGCTCCAATGCTTAAAAAACTTTTTTCTCCTCAGGTGGTGTTTACCGGTGGAGTAGCTTACAGCCGTGCTTTAAGAAAGATCATTGAAAAGGAGCTTGGGGTCGAGGTTGTAATACCCCGGGAACCGCAATTTAACGGTGCTCTCGGTTGCTTAAAATACGGAGGAGGGATTTAATGCGGCTAACGGTTTTAGGGTGCTGGGCTCCTTTCCCGGCACCGGGGGGAGCTACATCGTCATATCTTTTAGAAACGGAAAAGGCAACGATTTTAATTGATGCGGGGAGCGGGGCAGTAGCAAACCTGTTGAAGTGGGGACAACCGGAAAAACTTGATGCGGTGGTGCTTTCCCACTGGCATGAAGACCATACTGCAGACCTGCCGATTTTACGTTATCTTGTCAGAAGCCTATTTTTTACCGGAAAACGGACAGAAAAAGTAAAACTTTTTTATCCCGAATCCCCGGAAAGGCCGGATATGAGTAAATATCAGGAATTTTTTGAGTTAATACCGATTAAAGAGGGAGAGTTTTTAGATATTAAAGAACTTAAAGGGTGGGCCGTTACCAATTCGCACCAGGCTTTATCTTACGGCTTTAAATTTACCAACGGAGTTAAAACCTTTGGTTATACCGGTGATACCGGCTATTTACCAAAGCATGCGGAGTTTTTTTACGGAGTAGATTTGTTACTGGCGGAGTGTACCGGCTTTAAAAAAGATAGCAGTTACACCCAAAATAATCATTTAACTACCGAAGAGTGTGCGCTTTTAGCGAAAAACGCCAAGGCAAAAAATCTTGCGGTGACCCACTTCTGGCCCTTTTACGATGTTTTAATGCTTTTAGACGAGGTTAGGGAGATTTACCCCGGGGCTTTTGCCGTACGGGAAGGAATGAGTATTGTATGAACATTTATCCCCATGAATATCTTTTAAAAGCGGTTTATTTTGCCCCCCGGGGCAAACACCGGCTTATGGCTTTAGGTTCGGTTTTGGCCGAGAGATATTTAAGCCCCAAGGATAAGCTGGTAGGGCTAATTGGTGATGCTGGAGCCGGCAAATCTTTATTAATTCGCGGGATGTTTCCGGGATTAGAGCTAACCAATGATGATGAAGGGATAAATTTGCGGCCATTACCGTTACTGGAAGATTATGAACGGGGAAATTTTCGCCACCATTCGTATCACGTGGATATGCGCTTTGAAATGGCTTTTACTCCGCCGTACCGTTTAGCCGAGGCGGTTAAAAAAGCTATCGATAAAGGACGGCGGGTAGTAATTGAACATTTTGATTTGCTGTATCCCTATCTAAATATTAATGCCGAGCTTTTAATCGGGGTTGGTGCTGAAGTGATTTTATTTCGTCCCAATGTTTTTGGACCCTTTCCCCATGAGGTGGCCAATGAAGTGTTTCCCTCTTTGGTTTACCGGAAAATGGCCCATTCGGCGGAAGACCTGACCGGTTATGTTTTAAAAGAAATGGGGATTATCAAACCGGAGGTTCACAGTGATATCCGTAACGGTTTCTTACTGGAGTTTAAAGAAAAGCCCGAAATAGATTTGGAGGTTTTGGAAAAAAGGGTAAAAGAATTAATTGCTCAAAATCTCTCAATTTGCTATTATGATGAAGAACATATCAAGCTTGGCCAGGAAAAGGTTGAATGCACCGGCCCAAGGATTCATGTTTCCAAAACCGGTGAAATCAAAGGTTTTAAAATACTTAAAGAGTTAAAATACGATCCTATTGAAAAACTTTATATAATTGCCGGGGTTGTTGGTCAGCAGGACAACGAAAATGAGGTGATTTAATGCGGATTGATGGTAGGGAAAAAGACCAGTTACGAACGGTTAAAATTACCACAAACTACATAAAACATGCTGAAGGTTCGGTTTTAATTGAAATGGGTGATACCCGGGTAGTTTGTACCGCTACCGTAGAAGATAAGGTGCCACCCTTTGCCAAGGGCGAAGGCAAAGGGTGGATTACTGCGGAATACGGAATGCTTCCCCGGAGTACCGAGACCCGCAATGTTCGGGAAGCGACTAAAGGTCGGCAATCGGGCCGGACCCTGGAAATTCAACGGCTAATTGGTCGAGCTTTAAGGGGAGTGGTTGATCTAAAAGCTCTGGGGGAGCGAACTTTGTGGATTGATTGTGACGTAATTCAGGCGGATGGGGGTACCAGGACTGCAGCGATTACCGGCTCTTTTGTGGCTTTAGCATTAGCCTTAAATAAGCTCGTTGAGGAGGGAATTTTACCGGTAATTCCCTTAAAGGATTTTGTGGCGGCGGTAAGTGTGGGTATTGTTGACGGCGAGGAAATTTTGGACTTAAATTTTGAGGAAGATTCGAAGGCTTTAGTGGATATGAACGTGGTGATGACCGGTTCTAACCGTTTTGTGGAAGTGCAGGGTACCGGTGAAGAAGCAACTTTTTCAATGGAAGAGCTGCAAAGGCTTTTAACACTGGCCCAGAAGGGGATCAGAGAGTTAATTGAACTTCAAAAACAGGCCCTGGGAGATATTGCCCGAAGGATAGGGATGGAAAATGCAGCGGATAGTAATAGCCAGTAAAAATCAAGGAAAGATCAAAGAATTTTCAGCGCTTTTAAGTTCTCTGGGTTTTTCCTTTGTTAGTCTTTTGGATTTTCCGGAAATCGGGGAAATACCCGAAAAGGGGACAACCTTCGAAGAAAACGCCCGGCAAAAAGCCGTTACGGTTTCCAATTTTACCGGTTTGCCGGCTCTGGCGGATGATTCGGGATTAGTGGTGGATGCCCTGGGAGGAAGACCTGGGGTATTTTCTGCTCGTTATGCCGGTGAGCCCAAAGATGATTTGAAAAATATCCAAAAACTTCTAAAAGAATTAGAAGGTGTACCCTGGGAAAAGAGGACGGCTCGCTTTGTCGCGGTACTTTGCCTTTATTTCCCTGACGGCTCACTTGTTACGGCCCGGGGGGAATGTGAGGGCTATATTTTAGAGGAAATGCGGGGTAGCGGTGGTTTTGGCTATGACCCGGTCTTTTATCTTCCGGATTACGGTAAAACTATGGCGGAACTTCCGTTAGAGGTGAAAAACAAAATAAGCCACCGGGCCCGGGCGTTAGAGGAGCTTTTAAGGAAGTTAAAGGAGGATTATAGGTGGAGTACCTGGTAGTTAGCGATACTCACGGACGCATTGAAAAGGTGATAAAATATGCGCGGAGCAGGAATTTTGCCGGAATAATTCATGCCGGGGATTACTACCGGGACGGTATAGCTCTGGGGGCGGAGCTCGGTATTCCGGTGTTTGCGGTTCACGGAAATTGTGATGGGGTTTGGAATGGGATAGAAGAAGAATTACTGGAATTAAACGGAATAAAGATATTTTTGACCCACGGTCACTTATACTATGTCAAGCACGATTTAAAACAGATCGCAGAAAAGGCTGCCCAGCTAAAAGTGGACCTTGCGGTTTTTGGACACAGTCACGTGCCGATTTTTACCGAGCTAAATGGTGTACGGTTATTAAATCCCGGAAGCCCGGAAAGACCCAGGGAGGAGCAAAGGGGAAGTTTGGCGGTTTTAAAAATGGAGGCAAAAAGTTTTACGGCAGATCTAATTTATCTCTAAAAAACCAAAATTCACCATTAAATTATTTATTGACAAAAGCCGATGATTTATATATACTAATTGTTGCACGGAGGAACGAGCGGGTGTAGCTCAATGGTAGAGCCCTGGCCTTCCAAGCCAGTCGCGTGGGTTCGATTCCCATCACCCGCTCCATTTATTCATGTGTCCCTGTAGCTCAATGGATAGAGCAACGGACTTCTAATCCGTAGGTTGGGGGTTCGAGTCCCTCCGGGGACGCCATTTCTGGAGGTCAGAAGGTGGAAGTTAGAGGTTAGATTACATCTAACTTCAGTTAATTAATAAATTATTTTCCAACCTCCAATTTCCAATGTCCAATTTTCCAATATGGTGGGTGTAGCCCAACGGTTAGGAGGCGCATGACTGTGGATCATGACAGTGTGGGTTCAAATCCCATCACCCACCCCATTTTCCAATTTCCAAATTGGGGCGTCGCCAAGTGGTAAGGCAGCGGTCTTTGGAACCGCCATTCGTTGGTTCGAATCCAGCCGCCCCAGCCATTTGATAAAAACAGCAAAAGCTGTTACAATAAATTTTTGTTGTGAGCCATTAGCTCAGTTGGTAGAGCACCTGACTTTTAATCAGGGTGTCGAAGGTTCGAGTCCTTCATGGCTCACCATTTTATATTAAGAAATTAGAAGTTAGAGGTTAGATGTTAGAAAAACCTTTAACTTTTTATTTATGTTTTGTTTTTTTTATTTCTAACTTCCAACCTCCAACATCTAACTTCCAAAAGGAGCGGGTGTGGCGGAACTGGCAGACGCGCTGGACTTAGGATCCAGTGGGCAACCGTGGGGGTTCAAGTCCCTCCACCCGCACCAGATTAACCTTAGATGCGGAAGTGGCTCAGTGGTAGAGCATCGCCTTGCCAAGGCGAGGGTCGCGGGTTCGAATCCCGTCTTCCGCTCCAGAAGGTAAGCCCTGCAGTTATCGTGCAGGGTTCTTTGTTTTTTGTCCTAAGCCGTTTCTTGGAGGCAGTTTTTAGTTGCACATTGTTTATATTCTGTGTAGAATATAATAGTAATTAAATATATTGTTGCAACGGGATATGCCAAAAAAAGGAAAAGGTGACAACAGATTAAAATACATATTGCAAGGAGGATTAAGATGAAAGTTACCAAAGAAACTTTAGAAAAGAGTCGAGTGGAGTTAACCATCGAGGTAGAGGCGGAGGAAGTTTCTAAAGCATACGAAAAAGCTTATAAAAAGATTGCTCAAAAAGTAGTTATCCCTGGTTTTAGAAAAGGAAAGGCTCCCAGGGTTTTAGTGGAAAGACATGTGGGTAAAGAGTATATTTTAGAAGAAGCCCTGGATGAACTGTTGCCGGAGAGCTATGTTAAAGCGGTTAATGAGGCAGGAATCGAACCGGTAGATAAGCCGGAAGTATCGTTAGTTTCCTACGGGGTTAACGAACCGCTGGTTTATAAAGCGGTTGTAGATGTGAAGCCCGAGGTTGAGCTTGGTCAATATACCGGCTTGGAAGTAACCAAAATGCCCGTGGAAGTTACCGACGAGGAAGTAGAAAAAGAACTGGAATATCTTCAGAATCGGTATGCGAAACTTATTACCGTTGAAGATGGTGAAGCAAAACTTGGCGATATGGTGGTAATTGATTTTGCCGGGAAAATGAATGGAGAACCTCTCGAAGGGGGAAGTGCGGACAATTACCGGTTAGAACTGGGCTCAAAGGTTTTTATTCCTGGCTTTGAAGAGCAAATTGTTGGCATGAAACCGGGGGAAACCAAGGAAATTAACGTTACCTTCCCGGAAGATTACCAGAAAGAAGACCTTGCTGGAAAACCGGCGGTCTTTACTGTAACCTTAAAAGAAATTAAACGGAAAGAGTTAGCGCCCCTTGATGATGAGTTTGCCAAAGATGTTTCCGAATTTTCAACTTTGGAGGAGTTAAAAGAAGACCTCAAGAAAAAGATTGCTCAAACCAAGGAAAATATTTCCCGGGAAAAAATGGAAGCGGAAGTAGTTGAAAAAGCGGTAGATAATGCTAATGTGGAAATTCCCGTAAGCATGGTAAATCATGAAGTTGAGCATATTCTTCATCATTTTGAGGAAGAGCTAAAGTACCGGCGTTTAACCTTAGAACAGTACCTGGAATACCAGAAGAAAACCCTGGATGAATTAAAGGAAGAATTAAAACCAAGAGCCGAACGCAATGTTAAAACCGAACTGGTTTTAGAAGCTATTGCCAAAAAAGAAGGAATTACCGCTACCGATGAAGAATTAGATAAGGAGCTAAATAAAATCGCCGAACTTTACCAGCAACCGGTAGAGGAAATTAAAAAGCTTTTTGCTCAGCGGATGGATGATATTGCCTATTCCATTGTTCGCCGAAAAACGATCGACTTTTTAGTTGAAAATGCTAAAGCTGTTTAATTAAACACATAAGGGGGTTTGGTTATGAGCTATCTTGTTCCCATTGTAATAGAACAAACCAGCCGGGGAGAAAGAAGTTACGATATTTGGTCAAGGTTATTAAAAGACCGCATAATATTTATTGGAGGACCTATAGACGACCATGTGGCAAATTTAGTGATAGCACAAATGCTTTTCTTGGAAGCGGAAGACCCGGAAAAAGATATTCACCTGTATATTAATTCTCCCGGAGGAGTAATAACCGCAGGAATGGCCATATACGATACAATGCAGTATATTAAACCTGATGTTTCTACCATTTGCATAGGTCAGGCGGCAAGTATGGGTGCCTTTCTTTTAGCGGCCGGGGCTAAGGGTAAACGTTTTTCTCTGCCCTATGCCCGGATTATGATCCACCAGCCTTTGGGTGGAGTGCAGGGGCAAGCGACCGATATTGATATTCACGCGCGCGAGATATTAAGAATGAAAGATATGTTAAATGAATTATTAACCAAACATACCGGACAACCGAAAGAGAAAATTGAACGGGATACCGAGCGCGACTTCTTTATGTCGGCTGCCGAAGCTAAAGAATACGGAATCATCGATGAGGTGATTACCGTTCGCAAATAATTTTTGAGGTGATGAAATGTTTGATAAAAATCAGCTAAAGTGTTCCTTTTGCGGTAAGCATCAGGATCAGGTGCGAAAGCTCGTGGCTGGACCAGGAGTTTATATATGTGATGAATGTATTGAACTGTGTAACGAAATTATTGAAGAAGAATTAGCTGACGACCTGGAACTTTCCCTGGAGGAACTTCCCAAACCCCAGGAGATTAAGGCTTATCTTGACCAGTATGTTATTGGTCAGGAGGAAGCTAAAAAAGTACTGGCGGTAGCAGTTTACAATCACTACAAACGGATTAACCTCGGTGGCAAAATTGATGATGTGGAGTTGTCCAAAAGCAACATCCTCATGCTGGGACCGACCGGTTCCGGAAAAACATTATTGGCCCAAACTTTAGCCAGATTTTTAAATGTACCTTTTGCCATTGCTGATGCTACTGCCTTAACGGAAGCCGGGTATGTGGGAGAAGATGTGGAAAATATTCTTTTAAAACTTATTCAGAACGCCGACTATGATATTGAGCGGGCTGAAAAGGGAATTGTTTATATTGATGAGATCGATAAGATAGCCCGGAAGTCGGAGAATCCTTCTATTACCCGGGACGTATCCGGAGAGGGGGTCCAGCAAGCCCTTTTAAAAATCTTGGAAGGGACCATTGCTTCCGTGCCGCCCCAGGGAGGGCGGAAGCACCCGCACCAGGAGTTTATTCAAATTGATACTACCAACATCCTCTTTATCGTTGGTGGAGCTTTTGAAGGGATAGAGAAAATAATCCAAAACCGAATCGGGAAGAAAGGCCTGGGGTTTGGTGCGGAAATTAAACTCAAGAGAGAGCAAAATGTCGGCGAAATTTTAAAACATATTATGCCGGAAGATTTACTGAAATTTGGCTTAATTCCCGAATTTGTTGGCCGTCTGCCAATTATTGTAACTTTGGATGCCTTAGATGAAGATGCTCTGGTCAGAATCCTTACCGAGCCCAAGAATGCTTTAATAAAGCAGTATCAGAAACTGTTTGAATTAGATGGGGTAACTTTAGAATTTGAAGAAGATGCTTTAAGGGCTATTGCCCAGAAAGCTATTAAAAGAAATACCGGGGCTCGGGGCCTTAGAGCTATTTTAGAAGAAGTTATGCTCGATGTTATGTACGAAATACCATCCCGCAAAGACATTATTAAATGCATAGTAACGCGGGATGTTATTGAAAATAACGCAAAACCCATTTTAGTAGGGACTGCAGAAAAGCGGAAAAAAGGTAAAAAAGAAGAGACGGCCTAATTGGGGATTGGAAATTGGAGATTAGAGTTTGGAAGCTGGAAGATAATTTAAAGACATAAGAAGTGGTTCTTTAAAAAAAGGACCACTTCTTTTTTTTATTGTTTAGAAGCAGATATCGGAATAGGATTGGCAAGTAAAATAAAAGGGATGGGGAAAACTAAGAGTAAATTAATCGAGGAGGTGTTAGGGGTGGCTCATTTAATTGGGATATTACTTTAGTACTTATTTTTTAAAGCTTTTTAGAAAACTTGGGCAGGGAGATGATTTTTAATGTACCACTTAAAAAAGAAGCTTCCCAAAAAATTTCGTTTTTTGGAGCCGGGCTGGTGGATGGTACATTTAACTGGACTGACATTAACGGGAATTTTAACGTACCTGGTCTTTCGCGACGAAAATGAGTTAGATCTTTAAATAAACTGCCTCTTTCCGGTAATAATAGGAAAGAGGTGAGAAAAATGGACGGGTTTAGCGGAATTTTAGCAGTGGGCCAAATTATTCT
Source organism: Carboxydothermus ferrireducens DSM 11255 (assembly GCF_000427565.1). NCBI lineage: Bacteria > Bacillati > Bacillota > Clostridia > Thermoanaerobacterales > Thermoanaerobacteraceae > Carboxydothermus > Carboxydothermus ferrireducens. The sequence continues at coordinate 132,419 of NZ_ATYG01000002.1, read as the reverse complement.
TTTAGTAGCAATTTTGGCCCTTCTCTTTTCTCAGGGGAAAGCCCAGCAGGTAAATAAAAGTTATCTCGAGCGGGAAAGTGAAAAGGAGCTGGCTAAATTAAACCATTTACGCAGGATTTCTTTAACGGAACCATTAGCGGAAAAGACACGGCCGGAAAATTTTTCGGAAATCATCGGCCAGGAAGAAGGGATTGAAGCTTTAAAAGCCGCATTATGCGGACCCAATCCCCAGCATGTAATTTTATACGGTCCACCGGGAGTAGGGAAAACGGCTGCTGCCCGGCTGGTGCTAAAGGAAGCAATCAAAAGTCCCGCTTCTCCCTTTAAAGAAGGGGCTGCCTTTGTCGAGGTGGATGCCACCTGTACCCGGTTTGACGAGCGGGGAATAGCCGATCCCCTCTTGGGCTCCGTTCACGACCCAATCTATCAAGGGGCAGGGCCCTTAGGGATTGCCGGGATTCCCCAGCCTAAGCCGGGGGCTGTAACCAAAGCCCATGGAGGGATTTTATTTATTGATGAAATTGGGGAACTTCACCCGGTACAAATGAATAAGCTTTTAAAGGTTTTAGAAGACCGGAAGGTTTTTTTAGAAAGCGCTTATTACTTTTCCGAAAATCCGGAAATTCCCCAGCATATTCATGAAATCTTTCAAAAAGGTCTGCCGGCGGATTTTCGTCTAATTGGGGCAACCACCCGAAACCCGGAAGAGCTGCCACCGGCTTTAAGATCCCGTTGCGTGGAAATATTTTTTAAACCCCTTGGCGATGAAGAAATTCGGGAAATTGCCCAAAATGCGGCAAAAAAGATAGGGATATCCCTTGGAAAGCATGCCCTGCAAACAATTGTTAAATACGCCAACTCCGGGCGCGAAGCGGTTAATATCGTCCAGCTGGCGGCGGGGCTGGCGATGGGGGAGGGAAGAAAGAGGATTTTGGCAAGAGATGTGCTGTTCGTGGCCCGGGCGGGTAATTATCATCCAAAGCCCCAGATTGTTTTATCCGATGAACCGGCGATAGGAAGGGCTCTGGGCCTTGCGGTGACGGGACCCAAAAGCGGTGCGGTTTTAGCCGTAGAAGCATTGGCCGAACCTGCCGAAAACCTACCCGGAAGTATCAACGTTTCCGGTATAATTGAAGAAGAAAAGTTTTCCCAAAGTCATACCGAGCTTATTGCCCGCAGTAAAATTCGCGGGGCGCTTGATAATGTTTTTGCGGTTTTTCGCAGCCAAACGGGAATTAATCCCCAAAAATACGATATTTATTTTAACTTTCCGGCTCCCTGGCCGGTGGATGGTCCGTCGGCCGGGCTTGCCTTGCTGGTAGCCCTTTATTCGGCAATTTTCCGATGTTTAATTCCGGCCAAAACCGCTTTTACCGGGGAAATCTCCCTTTTAGGTGAAATTTGTCCCGTAGGCGGAATTCCCGATAAAATTGAAGCTGCAGTCAGGGCCGGAGTTAAAACTGTTTTTTTTCCCTGGGGTAATTACCCCGAAGTCGAAGGAAATAAAAAAATAAACCTGGTTCCCGTAAAAAGCGTTGATGAAGCGTTAAATTATTTATTTGCGGGAAAGGACCAATCCCTTCCTTCTTCCTTAGCTTGAACTTACTTTTTAGATTATTTTATGATAGAATAATGATACTCAAAAAGGGAGGTGGTTAGAAGTGGAAACAAGGGAATTACCGCTTTTGCCATTACGGGGCGTTTTGGTTTTTCCCTATATGGTTATACATTTAGATGTAGGCCGGGAAAAATCCATTGCTGCTATCGATCAAGCAATGATTTCCGACCGCATTATTTGTCTGGCTACGCAAAAGGATGCCCAAATTGATGAGCCAACTCCGGACGATATATTTACGGTAGGAACTATCGCCGAAATAAAGCAGCTTTTAAAACTTCCAGGAGGAACGTTAAGGGTTTTAGTTGAGGGTATCCAGCGGGCCAAAATTAAAAAGTACATAGAAAAGGAACCTTTTTTCCGCGTGGAAGTGGAGGTGACCCAGGAAGAGGTAAGTAAAACCCCGGAAATCCAGGCGTTAACCCGCAGTTTAATTTACCAGTTTGAGCAGTACGTTAAACTTTCCAAAAGAATTCCGCCGGAAACGGCCATAACCGTAGTTAATTTAGAGGAACCGGGGCGCCTGGCGGATGTGGTGGCAAGTCATTTGCCTTTAAAAATTGAAGATAAACAGAGAATCCTCGAAGCCCTGGATGTAAAGAAACGGCTGGAAATTTTGCTGGAAATTTTAGCCCGGGAACTGGAAATAGTAGAAATAGAGCGGCGGATAAATTTGCGGGTTAGAAAGCAAATGGAAAAAACTCAGAAGGAGTATTATCTGCGGGAACAGCTTAAAGCCATTCAGCGGGAATTGGGGGAAAAAGACGAAAGGGTTGCCGAAGGGGAAGAGTACCGGGAAAAAATTAAAGAAGCTAAGCTTCCGAAGGAAGTTGAGGAAAAGGCCTTAAAAGAAGTGGAAAAGTTAGAAAAAATGCCACCGATGGCTGCTGAAGCAACGGTGGTGCGAAATTACCTTGATTGGATATTGGCTCTTCCCTGGAATCGTCGCACCAAAGACCGCCTGGATATTAAACTTGCGGAGCAGATACTGGAGGAAGACCATTACGGGTTGGAAAAGGTTAAAGAACGAATTTTAGAATATTTGGCGGTGCGAAAACTTACCAAGAAAATGAAAGGGCCCATTCTCTGCTTTGTGGGACCGCCGGGGGTGGGTAAAACATCCCTGGCGAAATCAATTGCCCGGGCCTTAGAACGAAAATTTGTGCGTATTTCGCTGGGGGGCGTACGGGATGAAGCGGAAATCCGGGGACACCGGCGGACTTATGTGGGGGCCTTACCGGGACGCATAATTCAGGGAATGCGCAATGCCGGAAGCCAAAACCCGGTATTTCTCCTGGATGAGATTGATAAAATGAGCATGGATTTTAGAGGTGACCCCTCGGCGGCTCTTTTAGAAGTTCTGGATCCGGAACAAAATAACAGCTTTTCGGACCATTATATTGAGCTGCCTTTTGATTTATCCCATGTCCTGTTTATTACGACTGCTAATAATTTATATAACATACCCCGTCCGCTTTTGGACCGGATGGAAGTCATCCATATCCCTGGCTATACCGAGGAGGAGAAACTGGTCATTGCGGAAAAGTATCTTTTACCAAAGCAGCTAAAGGAACACGGTTTAAAGCCCAAAAATCTCAAAATCTCCACCAATACCTTCTTAAAAATTATTCGGGAATATACCCGGGAATCGGGAGTTAGAAATTTAGAACGGCAAATTGCCTCCCTTTGCCGGAAAGCTGCCAAAGAAATCGTCACCGATAACGTGGAGGAAGTAAAAATTACCGTAAGCAACCTGGAGAGGTATCTGGGTATACCCAAGTACCGGTACGGTATCGCGGAAGCGGAGGATGAGGTAGGGGTTGCTACAGGCCTTGCCTGGACGGAAGTGGGCGGCGATGTAATGTTTATTGAAGTTTCGGTTCTTAAAGGGAGCGGCAAGCTCTACCTTACCGGTAAATTAGGAGAAGTAATGAAAGAATCGGCGCAAGCAGGCTTTTCCTACATTCGCTCCCGGGCAAAAGAGCTGGGCATTGAAGAAAACTTCCACGAAAAATACGATTTACACATCCACGTCCCCGAAGGGGCAATTCCCAAGGACGGCCCATCGGCGGGGATAACGATGGCAACGGCGATGGTGTCGGCTTTATCGGGACAAAAGGTGCGTAAGGACGTAGCCATGACCGGGGAAATTACCTTACGGGGAAAGGTACTGCCTATTGGTGGACTTAAAGAAAAAATTTTAGCGGCCAAGCGGGCAGGAATAAAAACCATCATTATTCCCCATGAGAACCGTAAAGAACTGGATGAAATTTCTCCGCAGGTGAAACGAGGCCTGAAGTTTATCCTGGTAAAGCACATGGATGAAGTTTTAGAGGCAGCTTTAATTCGGGAAGAAAAACCTGAAATTGAGCCGCCGGTGCCGGCGGAAGAAAAGGAAGTCACCGAACCATCGGAGATTTCCGTGCACTAAAGACCACCGTTATTCGGTGGTCTTTTTATGAAAAGATTTTTTGAAAAACAAAAAGGAGTAGATCGGTAAAACTAACTTTTTCCCTGATTTGCTGCAAAAGTTTTGTGTAAAAAGAGCTTTGGAAAAAAGGGCCCTGAGGGTTATTGTAGTATTGCTGAGCTATGGCCACGGTTGCCGGGTTAAAGGAAAGGTTTTTTGAGAAAAACCCCTCATTATTCAGGAAAAGAAACAGCTTTTGCTGTGTTACGGGGGCAAGGGATAAAAAAGCGGTGGCTTCAGGGTTCTGGTAAAAAGCTTTTTGTCCGTGATAAAGGGCGGAAATAATATTTTGTAAGTCCTTAAATTTGATATCATCTTTTACCGCTAAAACAGCAAGATCCGGGGCTTTAATAACCGCGAAGGGAGTTAATTTTTTCAGGGGAGTTAAGGTGGAAGCAATGTAAAGATTTCCAATACCGGCCATAAATGCTTCTTCTTTTATTTCTTCCGGTAAATCGAAGTAAGGGGTGTAGTCTTTATATGGTTTTATCCCCTGTCGGGATAAAAAATCCACTACATCCCGGTACTGTTTACTTCCCCTGGGAGGAAGAATTATCGCTTTATTTTTGAAAGAAAAATTTTGAGCAGGATTTCTTAGATAAATTGAGTACGGCTCGAAGTTTGACAATTTTATAAGTATTTTATAGCCGGCAGGGATTTTTTCCGATGCTTTTACGGCGATTAATGCTGCCTGGTCTAAATTATCCACAACTTTAACTTTAGTTCCGTATAACTCCCAGTAGCCCTTATCGGTTAAATAATACAGTAACCAGAAATGGGGGGAATTTTTGGGTAAGAAAAGTCCGTAAATAGTTTGTTTGTTTAATTTTAGTGTTAAAAATATTCCAAATATCAAACAAACTAACAAAAGGATGCTACCAATGATTTTTTTCATAATATCACCCTAAAAAAACTGTTATGCAGCAACTTGTTTAAAGTTGACAGTTTCCCGGGAAAAATATAAAATAATTTCCAAGCGAAAAGGAAAAAATGATGCCGGGGAGGAGTACCGAAATGCCTCCATGCAGAGAGGAAAGCCCCTGGGCTGAAAGGCTTTCCTGGCAGGCTTCGGGAACGTCGCCCCTAAGATTGTGAAGGGGAAGCCAGTACCTTTCACCGGGTTATGCCCGTTATAGCTATAAAGTGCCGGGAGCGTTGTATCCCGGAAGCAAGGTGGTACCGCGGAAAGTGCCTCTTTCGCCCTTGGGTGAAAGGGGCTTTTTCTATAATGGTTGATATGATACAACATAAAGAGAAAAGGAGGAATGACGGTGACCTTACCTTCGGTTTATTCTCCCCAGGAAGTGGAAAGAAAATGGTATAAATACTGGGAGGAAAATGGCTTTTTCCATACCGAACCCGATGAACGGGAACCTTTTTGTATTGTTATGCCACCGCCCAATGTTACCGGTCAGCTTCACATGGGGCACGCCCTGGATAACACCATGCAGGATATCCTTACCCGTTACAAAAGAATGCAGGGTTTTAATACCCTCTGGCTTCCGGGAACCGACCATGCGGGGATTGCCACCCAGGCTAAAGTAGAGGAAGAACTGCGAAAAGAGGGACTTACCAAAGATGATTTGGGCCGGGAAAAGTTTTTAGAAAGGGTTTGGGCCTGGAAAGAAAATTACGGTAACCGCATAACCGAACAGCTTAGAACCCTTGGAGCTTCGTGCGACTGGAAACGGGAACGGTTTACCCTGGATGAAGGTTGCTCCGAGGCGGTAAAAGAGGTTTTTTTACGCCTTTACGAAAAAGGGCTTATTTACCGGGACTACTACATTACCAACTGGTGTCCCCACTGTAAAACCACTATTTCCGATATTGAAGTAGAGCATCTGGAAAGAGAAGGAAAACTTTACTATATTAACTATCCTCTGGAAGACGGCAGCGGGTATCTTACCGTAGCAACTACCCGGCCGGAGACCATGTTAGGCGATACGGCGGTGGCGGTCCATCCGGAAGATGAGCGGTACCGGGAGCTAATCGGCAAAAACGTGATTTTACCTCTGGTAAACCGGCCGATACCGGTTATTGCCGATGAGTATGTGGATAAGGAGTTTGGCACCGGAGCGGTGAAGATTACTCCGGCTCATGATCCCAACGATTTTGAAGTGGGACTTCGGCATAAGCTGCCGCAGGTAGTAGTTTTAGATGATAATGCGGTAATGAATGAAAACGCCGGAAAGTACCGGGGGCTTGACCGGTATGAGGCGCGTAAGAAAATAGTTGAAGATTTAAAAGATTTGGGCCTTCTCGTTAAGGAGGAAGAGATAACACACTCTGTTGGTCATTGTTACCGTTGCGATACGGTTATCGAACCGCGGCTTTCCAAACAGTGGTTTGTCAAAATGAAGCCTCTGGCGGAGCCGGCCATAGAAGCGGCTTTAACGGGAAAAGTGAAGTTTGTGCCGGAACGCTTTACCAAAATTTATCTTAACTGGCTGTATAACATCCGGGACTGGTGCATTTCCCGGCAGCTCTGGTGGGGTCACCGGATTCCCGTATGGTACTGTGACGAATGCGGTGAAGTTATCCCTTCCAGGGAAGAAGTAAAAAGCTGTCCTAAATGCCAGAGTACCAAGGTCCATCAGGATCCCGATGTGCTGGATACCTGGTTTTCTTCGGCTCTCTGGCCTTTTTCCACCCTGGGCTGGCCCCAAAATACCGAAGAACTGAAGTACTACTATCCAACCTCGGTTCTGGTTACCGGCCGGGATATTATCTTCTTCTGGGTGGCCCGGATGCTTTTTATGGGCCTGGAATTCATGAAAGAAGTACCTTTTAAGGAAGTTTTAATCCACGGTCTTGTTTTAGATGCCCAGGGGAGAAAAATGAGTAAGTCCCTGGGTAACGGGGTTGATCCGGTAGAAGTTATTGCAAGCCACGGAGCCGATAGCTTAAGGTTTATGCTGGTAACCGGCAACACTCCCGGGAATGATTTAAGATTTCACTTTGAGCGACTGGATGGGGCCCGAAACTTTGCCAATAAACTCTGGAACGCTTCCCGCTTTGTTTTAATGAATCTCGAAGGATTTACTCCTCAGGGAATAAAGCAGGAAGAGCTTACCTTAGCGGATCGCTGGATTTTAGCACGGTTAAACGCTGTAATTGACAGGGTAACTGCTTTTTTGGACGAGTATGAGTTAGGGGAAGCGGCCCGGGAACTGTACGAGTTTATCTGGGATGAGTTTTGCGACTGGTATGTGGAGCTTACCAAGCCCCGTTTATACGGGAAAATGCCCGGTGGGGATACCGCCCGGGAAGTATTGTATGCGGTTTTAAAGACTACCCTGGAGTTACTCCATCCCTTTATGCCGTTTATTACCGAAGAAATCTGGCAAAGACTTCCCCATGAAGGAAAGACGATAATGCTGGCGCCCTGGCCGAAAGGACGGGCGGATTATGAAAATCCCGAGGCGGTTAAACAAATGAGCAGCTTAATGGAGGTTATCCGGGAAATAAGAAGGCTTAGGGCTGAGGTTAACGTCCCACCTGCCAAGCGTGGTGAAGTTATTTTAGTGACTGCGGACGAACAATTAACCCGCTTACTTAACGAAAACGCCTGGGCAATAGCAGCTTTAGCCCAAAGCGAACCACGGGTTGTTCCGAAGATGGAGGTACCGCAGGGAGCTTTAACCGGAGTTGCGGCAGGAGTGACTATTTATTTACCGCTTAAGGACCTAATTGACCTGGAAAAGGAAAAAGAGCGGCTTAATAAAGAGCTCAAAAAAGTTCTGGCGGAAATCGAACGGCTTAATCAGAAGTTAAATAATCCTGGATTTTTAGCTAAAGCTCCGGCAGAAGTGGTCAATAAAGAGCGGGAAAAGCTAACGGGCTTTTACCGGGAAAAGGAAGTCTTGGAACAAAGGATAGGGATGCTTTCCCATGAACTATAACGAAGCGCTGGAATTTTTAAGTAACCTTACCAAATTTGGAATTAATTTGGGTTTGGGGAGGATTTCTGAACTTTTAAAAAGGCTTGGCAATCCGCAGGAAAAGGTAAAGGTAGTTCACATCGGTGGAACAAACGGTAAGGGGTCGGTTTGTTCGTTAACGGCTTCGGTGTTGGCGGAGGCGGGGTATAAAACGGGGCTTTTTACCTCGCCCCACCTTTCCCGGTATACCGAACGCTATAAAATAAACGGTAAAGAAATTTCGCCGGAAAGGGTTTCTAAGTTAGTGATGGAAATAAGACCGTTACTTTTGACGATGGTAAAGGAAGGTTTTGAACATCCCACCGAGTTTGAAGTGTCCACGGCGATGGCTTTTAAGTATTTTGCCGAAGAGGAAGTTGATTTTGTGGTTTTAGAAGTAGGACTGGGAGGCTTAATTGATTCTACCAACGTGGTTTCCCGCCCGGAGGTTGTGGCGATTACCAATGTGGGAATGGACCATATGGATTATCTGGGAAATACCATTACCGAAATTGCCCGGGTTAAGGCGGGGATAATAAAGCCGGGAGTGCCGGTGGTAACCGCGGCAACAGGGGAGGCTCTGGAAGTTATCAAAGAGGTAGCAAAAGAGAAAAACAGCCCCCTTTTGGATGTTAATAAGGACATCGTTTTAAATTTAAAAGAAAAAAGCTTAAAAGGGCAGGTTTTTGACCTTATTTACCGGGGTGAAACCTATCCCGAGGTTAAAATCCGCCTTTTAGGAGCCCATCAGCTTTTAAATGCCAAAACTTCTTTTGGTATTCTTAATATCCTGCGGGAAAAATATAACATACCGGTGGAAGCAATTTACCGGGGATTCAGTAACGCCGCCTGGCCGGGACGTTTTGAGTATATTCCGGGAAATCCGCCGGTACTTCTCGATGGGGCGCACAATCACGATGGAGTTAGAGCTTTAAGGCAAGCTTTTACTGACTATTTTCCCGGTGTAAAGCCGGTACTGCTCCTGGGAGTTTTAGCCGATAAAGAGCGGGAAAAAGTGGTGGCGGAGCTTTTAGATTTACCCTTAGAAGTGGTAGTGACCCGACCGCCAACTCCCCGAGCAGGAGATATCACCGTCTTAGCAAGGCTTTTTAAAGAAAAAGGGGTTAGGGTGAAGGTTATCGAAGAACCGACCGAAGCTTTATCTTACGGCCTGGAAATTGCGCAAAAACACCAAACCCTCTTATTAATTACCGGTTCCCTTTATATGATTGGCGAAATCCGCCCTTTACTTTTGCAGGATAGAGATTAGACGGGCTTATGCCCGTTTTTTTTTGTGTGTGTGAAGGTATAGCTGTTTTTACCGACCACTGACCACCGACGACTTACGACCGTTAATGCATATTCTTTCCGCTTTTCCTCAATACTATAAAGAGGAAAGGAGGGGCAAAATGGGATTATGGGTAAAAATTACAAAAATTTTTAAGGGTAAGGGAAACAGTTCATCTTTTAAAGAAGAAAAGCCAACCAGGCTTTCGCAGTATAAAGAAAAAAGGTTTTCCGGTAAAGTGGAGGTAGATGTTGGTGAAATAAAAAAAATCCTCGGTAATCCTTCGGATCTTTTAATAAGGGAGTTTAGCTATTACGGGGTTGCGGCGGCGGCGGTAATGATTGATGGTTTGGTGGATAAAATGGTGGTTATTGATGGGATTTTAAAGCCTTTGATGGTTGAAGCCAAAATTGCCAGGGAAAAGCCCGCTGACCCTTATAAAAGTTTGAAAGAAGAAATGCTGGCTATTGCGGAAATTAAAGAGGTTCAAACCCTGGACGAGTTTCTGCTGGCGGTGCTGTCCGGTGAAGTCGGGCTTCTTCTGGAAAATTGTTCGGTGGCCCTTTTGGCCAGCGCCAAGGGCTGGGCAAGCCGGTCGGTGACCGAGCCGATGAATGAAGTGGTGGTGCGGGGCCCGCAGGAAGGTTTTACCGAAACTATCCGGGTAAATACAACCTTAATCCGGCGGCGGGTCCGTTCGCCCTACCTCCGGTTTGAAGCTTTAAAAATCGGGCGGATTTCCCAGACCGATGTGGTAATAGCGTATCTCGAAGACATTGCAAATCCCCAAATTGTGGAGGAAGTACGGAATAGGCTTTCCCGGATTGATGTGGATGCTATTTTAGAAAGCGGTTATATTGAAGAGTTTATAGAGGACGATCCCTTTAACATCTTTCCCCAGATTAAACATACCGAACGACCCGATAAAGCGGTAGCGGATTTGTTAGAGGGAAAGGTGGTAATTTTAACCGACGGAACTCCTTTAGCCTTGATAGTACCGGCTACCTTTCCCGAGTTCTTTCAAGCGGCGGAAGATTATTATGAAAAATATTTCATCGGAAACTTTTTACGCTTAATTCGCGTTTTAGCTTTTTTTATTGCTATGTTTTTACCTTCCCTTTACATTGCTATTATTACCTATCACCAGGAAATGATTCCAACGGAACTTTTAATAAATATCTGGGCTTCCCGCTCGGGCGTACCTTTTCCTGCTTTTGTTGAAGCGTTAATTATGGAGATTGCCTTTGAAGCTCTCCGGGAAGCGGGGGTGCGCCTGCCGCGTCCCGTTGGTCAGGCGGTGAGTATCGTTGGAGCATTAATAATCGGGCAGGCGGCAGTTGAAGCGGGAATTGTATCTACTTCCATGGTTATTACCGTTGCCATTACCGGAATTGCTTCCTTTGCCATTCCGGCTTTTAACATGGCCGTAGCGGCCCGGATTTACCGCTTTGGGATGATGGTTTTAGCGGCAACTTTTGGCATGTTCGGGCTGATGATGGGCTTTATCCTTTTAGTTATCATGCTTTGCAATACCCGTTCCTTTGGCGTTCCTTACCTGGCCCCGATAGCACCCTTAAGCATCCCCGACCAGCGGGACGTTGTTGTAAGATTGCCCCGGTGGCTTATGGTCAAGAGGCCCAAACACTTTCGCCCATTGGATGAGCGGCGGATAAAAGAAGGATTAAGACCGGGCTTTCCGAAAGGGGAAAAAAGGAGATGAAAAGAATCTTAGCGGCTTTGTTAATTATCGGGCAAATTTTCTTTTTTGGCTGCTGGAGCAGAATGGAATTAGAAGATTTAGCAATTGTACAGGGCGTAGGGGTGGATGAAAATAAAAAAGGGCTAAAAAAAGACCGGTACTTATTTTCGGTGCAGGTGGTCAATCCCAGTGCTCTTACCAGTAAGGGAGGTGGCGGTGGAGAAAAGCCTTACGTCATAAGGCTTATTAGTGGCGAACTTTTTTTTACCTCTTTGCGGGAACTTAATATGGAAACGGCATTACGCCTGTATTATGCCCACAACCGGGTGATACTTATTTCTGAAGAAGTAGCCCGGCGCGGTTTAAAAAACCTTTTGGATTTTTTTGAGAGAAACCCGCAGTTTCGCCGGGATAATTACGTATTAATAGTTCAGGGTAAGGCTGTTGATGTTTGGGATGGGTTTTCTGGTCTGGTAAAGGTTCCGGCAATAGCTATCTATGATTTAGCCCAAAAGTCGTATCTTACTGCGGAAGCAGGGATTATCGAATTAGGGGATTTTATAGAACTGTTGGAAGAGGAAGGAGTGGACCCTTACGCTCCGGGGGTAAAGATTTTGACCAAGAAGGGACGGAAAGATATTCGGGTATTTCAAACGGCTCTTTTTAAAAACGACAAGTTGGCGGGCTGGCTTGATGAAAAACAGTCCCGGGGTTTGCTGATTGTTACCAACAAAGTAAAAGGCGGGATTACTGATGTTACTAACCCCTTTAATCCCGAAGACAAGCTTTCGGTAGAATTGGAAAGGTCAAAAACCAAGTGGGAACTGAAAGTGTTTGAAGATAAACCTGTTGTGAAACTTAAGGTGGAAACAGAAGGGATTATAACCGAGGCCCAGAACGGCCTTGATTTTAGTAAAAAGGAAACTTTTCAAAAATTAAATCGGGAGTATGCCAAATCGGTCAGCCGCGATATTTTGGCGTTTATTAATAAAACCAAGGAAATTGGCGCAGATCCTGCCGGTTTTGGCCGTTTTATCTACCGGGAAAACCCCGGGCTCTGGCAGGAGTTAAAAGATGACTGGGAGGAGGAAATTAAAAATTTGACGATAGAGGTAAAGGTTCAAGCTAAAATTGTTAGAACAGGGATGACAACCGCTTCAATTAAACCCCAGTAGGGTGGTGGTTTCCTTGGCATATCTTGTGGTAGGGTTATATTTGCTGATATTGGGTGTTTTTGGCTATCCCCTCCTGCGGGATAGGGAATACCGGGAATTAACCGTATTTTCCGTTTTAATGTTAATTTCCTTTTATTACGTATTAGCGGTTATGCTGGATTGGCCCTTAATAAATCCTGCTTTACCGGTTATGAAAATTGGTAAAATTATTAGCGGTTTCTTTAAATAATTTTTGATAGTTTTTGGCTTTTTTCTTTAAATAAAAAATTTGAGTATATAAAGGTAATTTTTTTGGAACAAGGAGAATTACCTATAAAAAACTTTTATTATTAAGGGTTATTGTTTATTTTTTTTTCTTTGTGTTATAATTCACCTATAAGGAGGGGAGCGGCATGAAAGGCTTTAAAATTCCAGAAGCTACGATTTCAAGGCTTTCGGTATACTCCCGCTATCTGGAAAACCTGTACCGTAAAGGCATTACTACCGTGTCTTCGGCGGACATTGCCCAGGGGGTAGGGGTAACTTCGGCTCAGGTCAGAAAAGATCTTGCTTATTTCGGAGAATTTGGTACCCGGGGAGTTGGCTACAACGTTAAGGAACTTTTAGACCATACTTTAAAAATTTTAGGATTAAATAATACCTGGAATATGGTAGTGGTGGGCGCTGGAAATCTCGGCTCAGCTCTTTGTGCTTACCGGGGCTTTAGAGAGAGAGGTTTTTACATAGTAGGGGTTTTTGATAACGATTTGACCAAAATTGGCAAAAAAATTAACGAATACGAAGTTTTACCGATTGACAAGTTAGAAGAAGTGGTCAAGGAAAACAACGTGGAGATTGGAATTATTGCCGTTCCGGCTGCTTATGCCCAGGATGTCGCTACCCGCTTGGTAAAAGCGGGGGTAAAGGGGATCCTGAACTTTGCCCCGACGGTTTTAAACGTTCCCGATAAAGTTATTGTTAGAAGCGTGGACCTAACGGTTAATTTAGAAGTTCTAACCTTTAATATTCGCCGCGACTAAGACCCTGGTGTTTACCGGGGTTTTTTGTTTGAAAAAAGTAATTGCATGGGTTTTACAAAGATGATAAACTTTTTGTGAAAGAAGGGGGATTTTGCTTGAAAATCTACTTGGCTTCGAAATCACCGCGCCGGCAGGAGTTATTAAAAAAAATTTACAGCCGGTTTGAAATAATTCCGCCGGAGGTAAAGGAAGAGGTTTATTCGTTAAATCCCATGGAATTGGCGCTTACTCTTTCCCGCCAAAAAGCCGAGAATGTGGCTGCAAAAATAAAGGAAGGAGTCATCATTGCTGCCGATACGGTGGTAGCGGTAGAGGGAAAAGTATTGGGTAAACCCCGGGATGAAGAAGAGGCTTATTTCATGTTAAAAACCCTGTCCGGGCGGGAACACGAAGTTTATACCGGAGTAACCTTAATGGAACTGCCGCAAAAACGGGAAAAAAGTTTTGTAGAGGTTACTAAAGTCTGGTTTTACCCTTTAACCGATGAAGAAATAAAAAGTTACATAGATTCCCGGGAGCCCTTTGACAAAGCGGGGGCTTACGGCATACAGGGCAAAGGTGCTCTTTTTGTGGCAAAAATTGAAGGATGTTATTTTAATGTGGTGGGGCTTCCGGTGGCCCGATTGTATCGTGAGCTTAGAGAGTGGGGATATTAATGGGGGAGAAAATTAAAAACCTGCCGGAAGAGCTAAGACCCCGGGAGCGGCTTTTACGCCATGGACCGGAAAGTTTAAACCCGGCGGAGCTCCTGGCGGTGCTCCTTGGAAGCGGTACGCCCCAGGAAAACGCCCTGGAATTGGCGTTACGGCTTTTAACCAGTTTTGGCGGGTTAAAGGGGCTAATAGAGGTGCATCCCGAACAGTTAAAAAGCTTTAAAGGAATTGGTCAGGCCAAAGCAGCAAAACTTTTAGCGGCTTTGGAATTAGCCCGGCGCTATTATGAGCTCACCGGTGAAAATAAGCTAAATTTTTTAAATCCCGATGATGTGTATAATTATCTAAGATACAAAATAGGCCACAAAAAGCAGGAACAAGTGGTGGTGTTATATTTAAATACCAAAAACCAGCTTTGTGGTGAAAATATAGTTGCCATTGGCGGCGTAAATCATGCGGGGGTGTCGCCGGGAGATATTTTTCGGGAAGCGGTGAAAATTGGTGCCTATGCGGTAATTATTGCCCATAATCATCCCAGCGGCGACCCGACTCCCAGCAAAGAAGACATAGATTTTACCGGCCGGGTGAAAAAGGCGTCCGAAATTTTAGGAATTAAACTCTTAGATCATATAATTCTCGGAGAAAATAAATATATCAGTATGAAAGCCGAGCGGTTATTTTAGAAAGGAGAAGTTAAGATGGCCTTTAAATTTGGATTGGTAGCAAAGGATTTAGGCATTGACCTGGGAACTGCCAACTCTCTTGTATACGTAAAAGGGCGGGGCGTAGTTTTGTTAGAACCTTCGGTGGTGGCTATTAGAAAGGAAACGGGGCAAGTGCTGGCGGTAGGCAACGAAGCCAAACAGATGATTGGCCGGACTCCGGGGAATATTGTGGCTATCCGGCCGATGAAAGACGGAGTTATTGCCGATTTTGACATTACATATAACATGTTAAAACATTTTATTAACAAGGCTTTAGGCGATAAGACTTATTTAATTAAGCCCAACGTGGTGGTATGTGTGCCTTCAGGAGCCACAGCGGTGGAAGAAAGGGCAATCAGGGATGCAGCTTTGGCTGCTGGAGCCAGGGAAGCGTATTTAATTGAAGAGCCAATGGCTGCAGCGATTGGAGCGGGACTACCGGTGGAAGAACCTACCGGCAATCTTATCGTTGACATCGGCGGAGGTACCACCGAAGTTGCGGTAATTTCTTTTGGGGGGATAGTAACCAGCCAGTCCTTAAGAATTGCCGGGGATGAAATGGATGAAGCGATTATTAATCACATTAAGAAAGCCTACAATTTAATGATTGGCGAGCGTACGGCGGAAGAAATTAAAATTAACATTGGGTCCGCTTATCCTCAGGATACGGTTACCACTTATGAGGTAAAGGGCCGGGATTTAATTACCGGGCTGCCGCGAACAATTGAAGTGAGTTCCGAGGAAATTTATAAAGCTTTAAAAGAGCCGGTTTCGGCCATTGTGGAGGCCATAAAAGCTACTTTGGAGAAGACGCCTCCGGAACTGGCGGCAGACATCATGGACCGCGGGATTATGCTGGCAGGGGGAGGCTCATTACTAAAAGGTCTTGATAAGTTAATAAGTGCCGAAACCCACATGCCGGTCCACGTGGCGGAAGAGCCGATGTATTGCGTAGCTTACGGTACCGGCAAAGCTTTGGAAAACCTCAATGTTTTAAGAAATGTTTTAAAGACCCCTAAAAAATCCATAAAAGAGGCGTGATATAGTTGGCTAAGAGGTACTGGGGCAAGACTCTTTTAATTGGGGTATTGCTGGCGGTGCTCCTCCTGTCTCTTGCCCGCTATACAACCAAACAGCTTCCCTTTTTTTCCGAAGTTAAATCCGGACTTAAAGACTTGACTTACCCTATTGCCCGGGCGGTTAGTTTTCTCTGGGATGGGGTTGGCAATGTTACCCAATACTTTAAGGATATTAATGAGCTAAGGCGGGAAAAAGATAGACTTCTTCAGGAAAATACTGCTTTAAAATACCAGTTAAATCGCTTACAGGAAGTAGAGAGGGAAAATCTGCGGCTTAAAGCACTGCTGGGCTACAGTCGGGAACACCCAAATTTTAAACTTATTGTGGCCAAAATTATCGAGCGGGACCCGGCAAGCTGGTATAAGTCTTTTACGGTTAATCAGGGAAAAAGTTCCGGGATCAGGAAAGATATGCCGGTTTTGGACCAAAACGGTTTGGTTGGCCGGATGATGAATGTGGCTGCTTTAAACGGTGAAGTATTGCTAATTACCGACCCACGGAGCAGTGTGGCGGCAGTCACTTATCCGGGAAGGGTGCCGGGGATAATAAAAGGAACGGCTTTATCCTCCGAGCTTATTATGGATAACATTCCGTTAAATCTTGAAGTTCGTACCGGAGAGAAGGTGCTTACCTCCGGTCAGGGAGGAGTATTTCCCGCAGGTATACCTATCGGGTACGTTGTAAGTGTGACCAAAGATCCATCGGGGTTGGTGCAGGTGGCGAAAGTTCGTCCTTACGTGGATTTTGACCGGTTAGAGGAAGTATTTATTTTAAAAGGCAGTCGTTAACACCTGGGGGCAATGGTATGTCTAATCTAAAGGCTATGCTGTATTTTTTATTTTTTTATATAATAGCCCAAACGGTTTTTAGCCGGCTGGCGGTAAATGGAGTAAAGCCGGACTTAATCTTAATTTTAACGGTAATTTTAAGCTTTTTATATGGTCCCCCCAGGGGGGCCTTTTTCGGTATGCAGGGAGGTCTTATTGAAGACCTCTTTACCGGCCACTTTATCGGGCTTAATACTTTGGTAAAAATGGTTACCGGTTTTTTGGCAGGGGTGTTAGAAGGAAAAATTTATCCGGAAAACTGGTGGTTCCCTGGGGTCATTGTTTTTGTTTTAACTTTTGTTAAGGATTTTCTTTACGTAGCTTTTTTAAATCTCTTGGGTATAAATATTGCCCTCACCGAGGCCTTTGGCAGGATAATGCCCGTAGAGGCGTTATACAATTTTTTCCTAACACCCGTCTTTTATTTCTTTTTTTACCGCGCTGTTAGGGGGAATAAGCCTTGAGAAAGAACATTAAAGCCAATTTAGGCTGGATGGGTGTGGTGGTAACGTTTTTCCTGTTTATTTTATGGGGAAGGCTTTTTTATCTTCAAGTATACGCTACGGCCAAATATCAGACCTTGGCCCGCAAAAACGCCATCAGGATAATTGATGTTAAAGCCCCCCGGGGAGAAATATTGGACCGGAATGGCAAAAAAATAGTTACCAATAAAGCCGTTTATACCGTTTCTTTACTGTTTACCGGCTTAAAAAATGCCGATGTAATTTTACCCAAACTTGCGCAAATCCTTCAGGTTTCCGAAGAGGAACTGCGGTTAAAAATTAAAAACTCTAAAGCACGGCCGTATGAACCGATTCGTTTAGCTACCGATGTTCCCTGGGAGGTGGTAGCGAAAATTGAAGAGAGAAGGTACGAACTTCCGGGAGTTACGGTAAGCATCGAGCCCGCCCGGGATTATCCTTACGGTAATTTATTGGCTCACGTGGTGGGATATATTCAGGAGATAAAAGATACCCAGCTAAAAGAGCATCAGGCCGAAGGATACAAGTTGGGGGATATGTTCGGACAAACGGGCTTAGAGAGTTTTTATGAATCGGTTTTACGCGGAAAAAATGGTGGTCGGGAAATTGAAGTGGATGCCAGGGGCAATCCTGTCCGGGACTTAGGGATAAAAACCCGACCGGAGCAGGGTAATTCCTTAGTTTTAACAATTGATGTAGACCTGCAAAAAGCTGCGGAAGAAAGTTTGAAAAAAACTATTGCAGCGCTGCAAAATCGTTATCCCGATGCCAGAGCGGGTGCGGTAGTGGCCCTTGATGTGAGAAACGGGGAAGTGCTGGCCCTGGCCAGTTACCCCACTTTTGATCCGGCGGCTTTTCCCAAGGGGTTAACCCAAAAGCAGGTGGATGAGTACATAAGAAATCCCGATCGGCCGCTTTATAATCGCGCGGTATCAGCTACCTATCCTCCAGGCTCCACCTTTAAAATGGTCACCGGCATGGCTGCCCTCTTAAATCGGGTAACTACTCCCTCCGAAACAATTTTCGATCCTGGTTACTACAAGCTGGGAAACCGTGCTTTTAAAGACTGGAACCCAAGGGGCCACGGAGTTGTAAACTTTGTTAAAGCCATTAAAGAGTCTTGCAACGTTTATTTTTGGACGATGGCCCGGCGGCTTGGAGTAGAAAAAATTGTAGAAGTGGGTAAACAATTTGGTTTGGGAATGATGACAGGCATAGACCTTCCCGGGGAGAGTTCGGGACTTTTACCGACTCCCGAGTGGAAAAAGGAAACCAATACTGCCATTATCGAGAAAAATTTAAAGCCCAGAATAGATAAAATAAAAAGTGATTACGAGCAAAGAATAGCCCGGGCTAAAACTTCCGAGGAGAAAAAGCGGTTGGAGGCGGAACGGGACAAAAAAATTCAGGCAATTAACCGGCAAATTGAAATTTACCGCTGGGAAACCGAGTGGCAGCAGTATGATACGCTTAATATGGCCATCGGCCAGGGTTATAACAATTATACCCTTTTGCAGCTTGCCAATTATGTAGCCATGATAGCCAATGGGGGAATTCGTTACCAACCTCATTTGGTAAAAAAAGTTTTGGACAATCGGGGAAAGGTTATAGAGGAGGTAAAACCCAGGGTTTTAAGTAAAGCAAAGATCCCTGAGAATATTTTGAATTACGTGCGGCAGGGGATGCGGGAAGTAACGATGCCCGGAGGAACTGCCGGAGGAGTGTTTGCAGGATTTCCGGTAGCGGTGGCGGCAAAAACCGGAACAGCTCAGGTTTTCGGTAAAGACGATCACGGCTTATTCGTGGCGTATGCCCCTTATGAAAATCCCCGAATTGCAGTTGCGGCCATTATTGAACATGGCGGTCATGGTGGTTCTTCGGCAGGTTTGGTGGCCAGGGATGTTTTAGCGGCGTATTTTAAGGTGCCAAAAGTAAATACCAGGGTTTTTGGCCCGGTGGAATAAGAGCAGGAATTTTTCTAAAGATGTAGAATACATCAACTTAGCCAATTTTAGAGAAAAGGTGCTTTACGATGTTGAGAGGAGAGTTTTTCTTAGAAAATACTTTGCTGATAGATAAAACCTTACGTTCCGGGCAAAAGGTAAATTATGCGGGAAACGTGGTAATCCTTGGGGATATAAATCCCGGAGCAGAAGTGGTAGCGGCCGGGAGCATTATCGTTCTGGGGACGGTCAGGGGAGTGGTTCACGCCGGCGCTGAAGGTTTTAAAAAAGCGGTGGTCTTAGCTTTTAAGCTCTTACCAACTCAACTTCGCATAGCTGATCATATTACCCGACCGCCGGAAGATGAAGAAATAACAAAAGACAATTTTAGCCCGGAAATTGCCCTTATTAAAGACGGGATGGTAGTTATTGAAAGCTACGAAGGGAACCTTGGAAAGCTTTTAAAATAAAAGGAGGAAGATTATGGGGGAAGCAATTGTCATTACCTCGGGAAAGGGAGGCGTCGGTAAAACGACGACTACCGCCAATCTGGGTACAGCTTTAGCGATGATGGGCCAGAAAGTGGTTTTGGTGGATACGGATATAGGTTTACGAAATCTTGATGTGGTTTTGGGGTTGGAAAACCGGATTGTTTATGACTTAGTCGATGTTGTCCACGGAAATTGCCGTTTAAAGCAAGCGCTTATCAAAGATAAGCGTTTAGAAGGGTTGTATCTTTTGCCGGCGGCGCAAACCAAGGATAAGACGGCAGTAAGTCCCGAACAAATGCGGAATTTGGTTAGTGATCTTAAAAAGGAGTTTGATTATGTTTTAATTGATTGTCCGGCGGGAATCGAGCAGGGATTTAAAAACGCGGTAGCTGGAGCCGATCGGGGAATTGTGGTAACTACTCCGGAAGTATCGGCGGTCCGGGATGCGGACCGCATAATCGGTTTACTGGAAGCTGAGGGGATTAATAATCCCCGGCTTATAATTAACCGTATTCGACCCAAGATGGTTCGGACGGGAGATATGATGGGAATCGAAGATATTATCGAAATTTTAGCTATTGACCTTTTAGGGGTTATTCCCGATGATGAAACTATTATCGTAACTACCAATAAAGGCGAGCCGGCTGTCTATGACCAGAACTCCCGGGCGGGCCAGGCTTTCCGGAATATTGCCCGGCGGATAATGGGTGAAGAGGTTCCGCTGATGAACTTAGAGGAAGAAGGGTTCTTCAGCAAGGTTAAAAAGTTGTTCGGTATCAACCGCTAAGGGGAGGGGACGGCCGTGCTGGAAATTTTAATGAAACTGTTTGGGAAGGAACAGCAAAACAGCAAAACCATGGCGAAAGAACGCCTTAGACTGGTTTTAGTTCAGGATAGAACCAATGTTTCACCCGAGCTCTTACAAAATTTAAAAGAGGATTTAATTGCTGTCATTACCAAATACATGGAAATTGACGAAAAAGCTCTGGAAGTAAATATCGATAGTCATGAAGACCAGGTAGCGCTTATTGCCAATATACCGATTAAAAACGTTAAAAGAAGTGTCCGGGTTCAAACCAATTAGCGAAATAATTTGCGAGATAATTAGCATATCTAAGAAAAGCGAAAAATATAGAGAATAAATAACAAGCACTGTAATATTTTCGGTTTTACAACCCAAAATAAATGTGTTAATTTTTTAACGGAAAAAACAGAAAAAATTAGGTATTGTTGTTATTATTCCTGCATATTTTATACTAAGAAAAGTAAATAAGAGGAAAAAGTCCCGAGACTTTAAAGTCCAGAGGCCAGCAGTAAAAAATGCTGGCTTTTTTTGCCAGCATTTTGTGTTTTCAGCTAAAATTAACTCTATTACTGCTGCCGTAATTTTTTAGCTAACTTTGTGCTTTTTGTAACTAATTTATATAGTTAGGATACATTTAGAGCTAATGCAGTTTAGGGAGGGGGATGAAGGTGGTGGATTTACGATGTAACTGTGGAAAAATTGTTTGTCAGGTTGAAGGAAGTATGATTATCATTAAGTGCCGTCACTGTAAACAGTATGTTTACCTTTATTTTGACGGCGCGAAGATTCGAAGGGTAAATCCTGGCAGGCAATTTTCCCAAAATTTAATACCACCTTCCAGTCCGGAGGCTTTTAGCCCAGAGGCCAGCGTTTAAAACGCTGGCCTTTTGCTTTATTTTGCAAAAGAAAGGGGGGAAAAATATGTTGATGGCAGTTATTGGGCTTCTCCTAATTATTGCTACTTTTGTGTTTTGCGAGTGCGGACTATGGTATTTTATTTTCTATCATGAAAAAAAACCCTTTACCCCAGGATATATAGCTTTGTCCCTAACTACTGGTTTTTTGGCCTTTATCGCCATGGTTTTGGTGCTATACTTTATAATTTATCCGCCGAACATTATGACGTGGTTTTAAGAAAAACTCATTTTCGGTAAACGAGGTGTTAATTATGGTAATTTTTTTGTTTTGGCTTTTGGTGATAACGATTAGCGTTTTTTCCTTTTCCTTAAGCTATTATTTGTTTTTCTTTAAAGTTAAACGGGAATTAACCGGTTTTAAGCGTGGAATTTTAACCTTAATGGTTGGTCTTTTACTTTTTGCTTTAATATTTACCGCGGTGATGTTTGTAGTTTGGCCACCAGTAATTTAAGGAGGAGGAGCGATGAGCGAACGGGAGAAAAATCCAGGAGAACCGGAAGCGATTCGGTGCCGGTGTAAAAAAATTGTTGCTCAAAAAAACAAAGAGGAGATTATCATTAAATGCCGTTTTTGTAAACGAAGAGTAGTGATTTCGGTCCGGGAAATTAACGGGATTAGTTATACCGATTAAAGAGGAGGGGAGTAGCGGATGTTCGATAAAAGAATTATAATGTTTTTTTTCCTAATTTTTTGGCTTTTTTGGATTCCCAATGTGGCCTTGGCTGATAAAAATAAAGAAAATTTAAAAGGTAATGAAGAATGTTTAAAATGTCACGGGGCGGTTGGTTTAAAAATGGAGTGGGAGGGGGTTAATATTTCTCTTTACGTTGATTCCGGAAAATATCGCGACTCAATGCATGGAACCAATAAGTGTCAATCCTGTCATCCTGGATTTAACTCTTATCCGCACCCTAATGTCAAAAGTCGTCAACAATTTTTGCAGGAAATTAATAACAGATGTAAAAACTGTCACGATTATATTTTAAAAACCTTTAAGGGATCGGTTCATGACCGGAAAGACGTATATTGTTTTTCCTGCCATACGGCCCATACCATTTTTAGGGGAACTGATCCGCGCGCGTCTACTTACCGCAATAACATTGTAAAAACCTGTAGCCAGTGTCATAAAGGGAATGTTTTGAAAAGCTATCAAGAAAGTTTTCACGGTAAGGCTGTAGCTTTGGGCAGTAAAACTGCCGCTACCTGTACCGATTGCCATGGAAAACACAATATTTTTACCAAAACCGATTCTCGTTCCCTTACCAACCCGGCGAATGTTCCTAACACTTGTGCCCGTTGTCACGTTTTTCCCCGCAAAAATTTTGCCCGGGGAGCCGAGCACTTTGTGAAAACATCAACGGGAAACGGTAAAGTGGTTTATTATACGAAGAAGTTTTTTGTCTGGCTAACAATTTCCGTGGTGACTTTAACTTTAATCCACATTGAAATGGAATTATATCGACGATACAAAAAGATTAGAGAGCAGAAAGCCTTAGAGGTGACAGGGGGGGAAAGCTATGACCGGTAGGACTTATGAAAGGTTTAACATTCATCATCGGATACAGCATATTATGATGTTTGTAAGCTTTTTTATCTGTACCTTTACCGGGTTAGCGATTAAATACGAGCAAAGCAATTATGCTAAGGTTTTTACAAAACTGGTTGGAGGATTTGAAAATCTTTTAGTTTTGCACTTAGTCGGTGCTGTCATTATGCTCATCGGCAGTTGCTTGTATCACCTTTTGTACCTTTTAATCTATGTTATTGTAACTAAGAAAGTCTCTTTTGAAGCTCTACCGACGCTAAAAGATTTTAAAGATCTTTACCAAAATCTTAAATACTTTTTAGGTTTATCACCGGAAAAGCCGCAATTCACCCGCTTTTCTTATAAAGAAAAATTTGATTATTGGGCGGTATTTTGGGGGATTTTCATTATCGGTGGTTCTGGACTTATGATGTGGTTCCCTGACGTAGCCGCAAAATATTTTCCCCGAACAGTTATCGATGCTGCTCGAGCAGCTCACAGCGATGAGGCAATTTTAGCTATTGTGGTAATTTTTACCTGGCATTTCTTTAACGTTCATTTTAATCCTGACTTTTTCCCGGGAAATCTCGTTTGGTTTCATGGTAAATTAACCGAAGAACAAATGGAAGAGGAGCATCCTTTGGAACTTAAAAAATTAAAAGAAGTTCGGGGCAAGGAGGGGTAGAAATGGCAACAGGAAAATTCAAAAATAACACCTTTTTAATCCTGTTAGAAATGCTTTTTTACTTTGGAGTATTAATTTGGTTTTTAAGTTACTATTTACCTCTTGGACTCCATTAACGGGAAAGGGGTGCTTGCTTTGAATTGGAAAAAGGTATGGGGTGTAATTACCTTCGTGCTATTATTTACGGTGTTTAGCTTTTTTTGTTACAGCTATGTATCGGTGACTTTTGAGCGAAAAATAAATGACCCAGAGTTTTGTGTAAGCTGCCACGAAATGAAATACGCTTATTATAGCTGGAAAGCAACTAGCCATAGTACTGTTAATTGTCTTAGCTGTCATGAAAACCCGGATTTATTTAAAATGGTTTATCGGCATCGGGTTTTAAAGCCCAGCGGCCAAGTCATAAAGAAAATAGTGGTTCAGGATCAAAAGTGTGAAAAATGCCACCTGAGAAATCGAAAAATTACTCCTTCCTGGGACTTAAAAGATCCCCATCCAATTCACTTTCAAAAAGGCCTATATTGTGTAGATTGTCATTATAATGTAGCCCACGGTAAAGCTAATTTTCCGGAAAAAAGTGAATGGACCACCTATTATAATGATGCTATTCTCAAAAAGATTTCTACTTTTACTTCTAGGCAAAATCAGGTGGATAAAGGTGTCTGTAATAAGTGCCATAATGGGAAAATGGCGTCGAAGACGTGCGATACCTGTCACATCCAAAGTAGTAGCAAAATAAATTTGGCTTCTAAATAAATTACGGCTTTTAGGCCGTTTCTTTTTTTATGAGCAAAAGTTTGGTATAATTAAACGCGAACAAGACGTGGGAGTGGAGCATATGCAATTTCGCCGGATGTTAAAGGAACTTGACTGGGGAGTGCTGGTCAATGTTTTTTTAATTATTATTTTAGGACTTGTGTTAATCGCCAGCGCTACCCGGGCAACTTCTCCCGATGATGTTCTTGGTTTAGCTAAAACCCAGCTACTCTGGGTTTTTTCTGGTCTTCTTTTAATGTTTGGTAGTTTGTACATTCCTTATGATGACTTTCCGCGCTATGCCAAATTCCTCTATCTTTTTAACCTTGTTATGTTGGTGACCGTATTATTTGCCGGGAGGGAAGCTTTAGGGGCGCAGCGCTGGATTAAAATAGGCCCCTTTTCCTTGCAACCCTCGGAGTTTGCAAAAGATATCATAACTATAACTCTGGCCAATTATTTAGCTGCCCGTCAGGGACAGATTGATAAACTTAGCGATTTTATCCGGGTGTTTGTCCATATTGGTGTCCCTATGCTGTTAATTTTAAAGCAGCCGGATTTAGGTACTTCGCTGGTTTTTGTCGCCATTACTTTTGCTCAGCTTTATGTAGCGGGGGCAAACCGTAAACTCTTATTTAGTCTCTTTGGCGGGGGCCTGGTTTTGGCGATTGGCTGGATTGCTCTCCATCTTCACTTTCCCCAAATCTGGATTCCTTTAAAGGAATACCAGTTAAATCGGTTAATTATTTTTTTAGACCCGTGGAAGGATATGCAGGGAGCGGGTTACCACGTGATTCAGTCACAGATTGCCATTGGTTCGGGAGGTTTTTGGGGGAAAGGACTTTTTCGGGGCAGTCAAAATCAGCTGAACTTTCTGCCCGAGCAGCACACCGATTTTATTTTTTCCGTGTTAGGGGAAGAACTGGGCTTTATCGGTGCTTCGGTGCTACTGGTACTATATTTGACTCTTTTTTGGCAGTTGATTCGCATTGGCCAGCAGGCCAAGGATTTACTGGGAAGTTTACTGGTAGCCGGAGTTGTGGCCAAGCTTGCTTTTCACACTTTTATTAATATTGGGATGACCTGCGGGATTATGCCCGTAACCGGTATACCCCTACCTTTTGTAAGTTACGGAGGAAGTGCTATGTGGTCCAATTTATTATCGGTGGGCCTGGCGCTTAATGTTTACTTAAGGAGGAAAAAATTATCGTTTTAGGTTTTAAGGGAAATAGTTAAA
This sequence comes from Carboxydothermus ferrireducens DSM 11255, assembly GCF_000427565.1. NCBI lineage: Bacteria > Bacillati > Bacillota > Clostridia > Thermoanaerobacterales > Thermoanaerobacteraceae > Carboxydothermus > Carboxydothermus ferrireducens. Next base: position 107,127 of record NZ_ATYG01000002.1, on the reverse strand, counting down.
TTTTCAAAAAATTCTCTTAACAAAGAAAACAAATTTAAGTATAATGGAGAAAAATTAATTACGGGTTTTCCAGGAGGAGGGGCTTGGTGTGGCGGTAATTTATAAAGCCGGTGACAATATCTGGCAGGTTGATTTGTTTGAACAGGGGATTGCCGGCAGAACGAGCTGTTTTATTGTGGCGGGGAAAGAAAAGGTAGCTTTGGTGGAAACCGGACCTACGCCATCTACCAAGTATATCTTAGAAGCCTTAGAAGTTCTGGGAATTGACCGGGAAAGGATTTCCTATGTTTTTGTAACGCATATTCATTTGGACCATGCCGGAGGAGCTGGAAACCTTTTGCGGTATCTACCCAGGGCATATCTTGCGGTACATCCCCGGGGGGCAAGACATATGATATCCCCGGAAAAATTGGAAGCTGCTGCTAAAGCTATCTACGGAGAGCGGTTTTTACCGTTTTTTGAAAAAATAATTCCGGCTCCAGCCGAAAGAGTTCTGGAAACTGCCGACGGTCAGGAATTTGATTTAGGGGGCAGAGTGCTTACCGTCTACCATACTTCAGGGCATGCCCGCCACCATCAGGTAATTACCGATAGTTTAACCCGGGGTCTTTTTTCCGGCGATATGGCGGGAGTTTTAAATAACATCATTAAAAACCGGTACGGAAAGGTGTTTGTCTATCCTTCAACACCGGCTACGGAGTTTGAGCCGGAAAAAATGATTTTAGAGTTAAAACGGTTTTTAAAATTAGGATTGGAAAGGATTTACTATACCCATTTTGGGGTGGTAGAAAATCCCGGGGAAATTTTTCATTACTTAATAAGGGAAGTGGAAGAATACGAACGTTTGGGCCGGGAAATTTTAGCGCAAAATCTTGGCATAAAGGAAATGCGGCAGGCTTTAACCTACCGGGTATATTTGGAAGCAGCCAAAAAGGGTGTTTTCCTTGATGACGATATTAAAAACAGCTTTGAGCTTGACCTGGAATTAAATGCTGCCGGCATACTTCATTACTTAACAAAATAAAAGTCATGAAAAATTATCCCTCTTCATAAGATGTAGTAAAACATCTTAGGGGAGGGATTTTTATGTCCGACAAGGACAACCTGAAAATTTACGGAGACTGGAGCAAACCCTACATAAGAAAGAAAAGTATTTATCGACCCCCCGGGAAAAAACGCGAATTTAAGTTTTTTTACAAGTTTTTGCTGGTGGTGGTAATTGTAGCGGGTTTTACTTTTTGGGTAAGTAAAGATTTACCGGGAGCATCTAAGCTTAAGGAAGCTGTGAAATACGTTTTAACTACCGAGACGGAGGTTCAACCGGTTTTTGACCGGGTTTTGGAGATTGGGATGGGAAATGAAGAGGCTCTTACTGCCTCTAATTTAGAAATTCCGGTTGATGGAAAAGTAATCCGGGGATTTGGCTTAGATAGTGATGGCTTTTTTCACGGGGGCTTGGATATACTGGGTGAACCCAATAAACCGGTTAAAGCAGCAGCTCACGGGACGGTGGTAAAAACCGGTTATAAAAAGGGGTACGATAACTATTTAATTATTTCCTGGGGCGAACAGGAGGTTTTATATGCAAATTTAAAGGAAGTATGGGTTAAAGCAGGAGAACTGGTGGAAAAAGGGCAGGAGATAGGTTGTACCGGGAACAGCGGGATGCTGCATGTGGAATTTCACGATAAAGGTCTTGCCGTTGATCCGGCACCGGTCTTTAAGGTAAAGAGCTAAATGAAATTAAAAGTTCACCCGCTGTTCTGGGTTTTTCTCTTAATGTATCTGGCTTTAGGAGCATTTGCCAAAATTGGCATACTTTTATTTTCACTCTTGTTTCACGAACTATTTCACCTTTTTCTGTATAAAAAACTTTTTCAGAAACCTGTTTCTTTGACCCTGTTACCCTTTGGAGGGGTAATAGAAACTTCCAATCCGGTAGAATTCTTTCCGGGAAAGGAGCTTTTAGTTGCGGCGGTGGGGCCGCTGGCCAATTTAATTTTGATGTTTTTTGCTTTAGGGATAATCAATAATGGCTTTTTTAACGCAAATGTAGCTTTTTTATTGGATTTTAACTTTATCATGGCGGTTTTTAATTTTTTGCCGGTTCTTCCCCTGGACGGGGGACGAATGTTGCGGGCGGTTTTAACCAGGGTTACTAATTTAAGAATAGCTACCCGGATTGTTTCCAATATTTCGCTGGTAACCGCTTTTGCGGTGGTGGCGGCGGGAATTTACGGCTTTTTATTCCGGATAAATGGTGCCGATGTGGTAATTTTGGGAGTGTTATTGATTTTTTTAGCCTCTCGGGAAAGGGTAAAAAACAGCTTTTACTTTTTACAAAACCTAACTTATAAGGAAAAAATTTTAAATGAGCAGAAAATTTTAAATTCCAAGGTTTTGACGGTAGCCCGAAATACTTCACTAAAAGAGGTGGTAGACAAATTCTTACCGTCCCATTACCAGTATGTGGTGGTGTTGGAACGGAACCAGGAAATCTTAGGAGTTTTAAGCGAACGGCAAATAATGGAGGGGGTTGTGAAGTTTGGCCTGTTAAAACCGGTGGGAGAGCTTTTACCAAAATGAGAAGCTTTCCTGCTTATTTTTTTCTTACGGGAAATTTTGTGGTAAAATAGCAATGAGGTGAAAAAGGTGAATTTTGCTAAACTTTTAGCTTTAGTCCAGAAACCGGCGAGATATTTGGGCAATGAATTAAATGCGGTAAAAAAGCCCTGGGAGAAAAATTTGGTTAAAATTGCCTTTTGTTTTCCGGATTTATATGAAGTTGGGATGTCCCATTTAGGACTTAGAATTTTATACGAAACGGTAAATCGCCGGGATGATGCCCTTTTGGAAAGGGTATTTGCTCCTGCCGAAGACATGGAAAAGCTTTTGCGGGAAAAGGGTTATTTTCTTTTTTCTCTGGAAAATAAAAAGCCTCTTTGGGAGTTTGACCTGGTAGGGTTTACCCTGCAATACGAGCTAAGCTATTCCAATATTTTAAATATGTTAGAATTGGGTGGAGTGGAAATATTTGCCGAAAAGAGAAGGGGATGGCCCCTTGTTATGGCCGGAGGACCGGGGGCTTTTAACCCGGAGCCTTTAGCCGATTTTATTGATTTTTTTGTTTTGGGAGAAGGGGAAGAGGTATTAGCGGAAATTATCGAAGTGGTAAAGGAAGCCAAAGTTAAAGGCTGGGAGCGTAACGATACCCTTTTGGCTTTAGCGCAAATTCCGGGGGTTTACGTTCCGAAATTTTACCGGGTTAGTTATGATGAAGCCGGAAGGTTGACCGAGTTTATGCCGCTTAAAAAAGATCTTCCGGTGAAATTTACCAAAAGAATTGCTCAAGGCTTTTTATCCGGACACTCCCTGCCATCTCCCATAGTACCTTATCTTGATATTGTTCATAATCGGGCCATGGTGGAAATAATGCGGGGATGCAGCCGGGGTTGCCGTTTTTGCCAGGCGGGGATGATTTACCGCCCGGTACGGGAAAAAGCTCCGGAATTGGTTTTGGCAGAAGCAGAAGAAATTATGGAGAAAACCGGCTATGAAGAAATATCCTTGGCTTCCTTGAGCTCCGGAGATTACCCGTATATTCGGGAGGTAGCGAAAAAGCTTTTGGATAAGTACCAGGAAGCGGGGGTAAATATTAGCCTTCCTTCCCTGCGAATTGATACCTTTGCAGTAGATTTGGCGTCCGAACTGCAGCGGGTGCGGAAAGCTACCTTGACTTTTGCTCCGGAAGCCGGAACCCAGAGGATGCGGGATATTATTAATAAAGGGGTTACCGAGGAAGACCTCATTAATACTGTGAAAGCTGCTTTTAAAGCAGGCTGGCAGTCAATTAAACTTTACTTTATGATTGGCCTGCCTTATGAAACCGACGAAGACGTTGCGGGGATTATTCATTTAGCCCAGAAAGTTGCCGATATCGGCGTTAAAGAAGGGAGGGTACCCCGGGGACGGCTGAAAGTTACGGTTTCGGTTTCGAACTTTGTTCCCAAACCCCATACTCCCTTTCAGTGGCTGGGTATAATTTCAGCGGAAGAAATTAAAAGGCGGCAGGGAATATTGGAAAAATTGGCTAAAAAAGACCGGCGTCTTAGTTTAAAAATGCACGATTACCGAACGAGCCTTTTGGAGGCAGCCCTTTCCAGGGCGGACCGGCGTATTGGGCGGGTAATTTACCGGGCGCATAAATTAGGCGCCAAGTTTGACGGCTGGCAGGAATATTTTAATTATGAGCTGTGGCAAAAAGCTTTTTTAGAAGAAGGATTTGACCTTGAAGCGTATGCCCGAAGGAGCTTTTCTTTGGATGACCGTTTGCCCTGGGAACCATTTGCCGGGGGAATAAGTCAGAGGTTTCTTAAAAAGGAGTATCGGGACGCCATGGCTGGAAAGAACACCGCTGATTGCCGGGAGGGTAAGTGTACCGGATGTGGGGTTTGCCCTGCTTTGGAAATTTCCCCGGTGCTGACAGGAGGGCGGAAGGTTAGTGAAATATTTGCTTAAGTATTCCCGGGGAGGAGAATTAAAATACATATCGCACCTGGATACCATGCGGGTTTTTGAAAGGGCTTTTCGCAGGGCGAATTTGCCGATGGCTTTTTCAGAAGGCTTTAACCCTCATCCCAAGTTTTCCATAGCCTTGCCCTTAGCGTTGGGGCATGAAAGTCAAGGGGAGCTAATGGAATTAACTTTAAAGCAATTTTTACCTCCCGAGGAGATAAAAGAACGCTTAAACAGTGTTTTACCTTCCGGTTTTAAAGTGTTAGAAGTAAAGCCGTATTTAGATGATAAAAGCTTAATGTCGCGGGTAAGCAAAGTTGTTTACCGGATAAAAATCAATCTTTCCAATACAGAACTTTTAGCCAGGAAGGAAAAGCTTTTAACGGATAAACCGCGGATAGTAAAAAACACCAAGAGGGGAGAAAAACAAATTGATTTTTGGCAGGCGGTTGAAGCTTTAGAGGTGCAGGAAAATGGCATTAAGGTGGTTATAAGGGTTGGAGAAAACTCCTTGCGTCCGGAAGAGGTAGCTAAAATTTTTTTGGGTTATTTGCCCGAGGATATTGAATATATTCGGGAAGAAATTATTTTAAGTTAAAGGGAGCTATCATGAATAAGACTTTAGTTTTTCATCGACAGCCGGAATACGATTTAGCGGCGGTAATGGTTGACGGAAGTCCTTTTTCGCTTTTTGTGAAACGGCGAGACGAACAAACGCAGATTAACGATATTTATTTGGGGAAAGTAGAGAAAGTAGTTCCAGGGTTACAGGCGGCTTTTGTAAATTTAGGTTTGGCTAAAAACGGCTATTTACCTCTTGATGAGATAAACGTTAAGCCCGGGGATGTAGTGTTGGTGAGGGTAGTTAAAAACCCTACAGCCCGAAAAGGCGCCAAGCTGTCTACGGTGATTTCCCTTCCGGGGCGAAACCTTGTTTATTTTCCCCAGAAAGAGATGAAAGGTATTTCCAGGAAACTTACGGAAGACAAAAGGGAGTATTATCATAGGGTATTAGAAAACTTGAATCTTCCCGGCGGGTTTATTGTTAGAACTTTAGCCGGTGAGGAAGAAGACCTTTTGCAGGAAGCCAAACGACTTTATGAAGAATGGCAGGGAATTTTAGAGCGAAGTAAAACTGCTCAAGCCCCGGCTTTACTTTATAAAGAAGATGACCTTTTTACCTGGTGTCTTAGGGAATTACTGGACAAAGACTTTACTGCCCTTTATGTGGATGATTTTGAACTTTTGGAGATCGGGCAGAAGTTTCGCGAAAGGTTTCGCGTGTTGCTGCCGCCGATTTATAAAAGCTTTAATGTGATGGAAGAATTTAACCTGATAAAAACATTGGAAAAACTTACCAGGGAGCGGGTCTGGCTGAAAAACGGCGGTATTTTGGTCATCGAAAAAACCGAGGCTTTAACCGCCATTGATGTAAACTCTGGAAAATTCACCGGAAAAAAAGATTTAAAAGAAACCGCTTTTAAAATAAATTTAGAAGCGGCCCGGGAAATTGCCAAGCAGATTAGGTTAAGAAATATCGGTGGAATTATCGTGGTAGATTTTATTTCCCTGTTGGAGGAGGAACGGTGGGAAGAGATTTTAAGGGTTATGGAAGAAGAGTTTTTGCGGGATAAAGCCAAAGTAAAGATTACCGGGAAAACTCCTTCGGGGTTGGTGGAAATTGCCCGGCAGAAAATAGGGCTTTCCATTGGCGAGCTTTTTACCCACGAGTGCAGTGTCTGCCAGGGCACCGGGAGAATAACAGATATTACTGTCAAGCGTCTGTGACTTTATCACCTTTATGTGTCCTCGACTTTGACCCGTTGAGCGGATACAAGAGTGACAATATCACAGATTAATAACAATCGCCAACCTTATTGATTGACTATATCAATAAAAAGAGGTATAATACATATTTGGCAATTTCTCCGAGTGGACCAGGGAAAATGGAGCAAGGTCCGTTTCTATTCTTTGAGGGAAAGGAGCGGTACCTATGTCAACATCAGGTAGTGCTGCAGAAGTTCGTCGGATTGATGCGCTTTTGCTCCGTGCACTGTACGGAGGTTCCAAATCCTACTGGGAATTGATGCGAGCTGGGCAAGCGCAGACCCACCAAGTGCTGAAGGTCCTGCAGTCGCTCTTGGAGAGCAAGCTTGTGACCTACGACGGTGAGCGCTTCGTGCTCACCGAAGCGGGACGCCGGCAGGTCGAAGCCTTAGGGCTGGATCGGGTGGCCGAGCAGCGCTGTGAGACCTGTGCGGGACGAGGCATCGTCCTGCGCCCGCCTTTCGACCGGGTCCTTGAAACATTCCAAAAAATCGTGACCATGCGGCCAAAAGCAACGCCCAACTTTGACCAGGGGTATGTGACGGTGGAGACCACCGTGCTGCGTCTGGCCCTGATGGCCCAGCGGGGCGATCTGGTGGGTCGCGATCTCCTGCTGTTAGGCGATGATGACCTTACGGCCATTGCGGCCGCGCTCTCAGGATTACCGCGGCGCATCTTCGTCCTGGATGTGGACGAACGCATTGTTGGCTTCATCCGCGACGTAGCGCGGGACCGGGGTTGGGACAACGTCCACGCTGAAGTCTACGATGTGCAAGATCCGCTGCCCGAGAACCTGCGGGGCCAGTTCGACGTGTTCTTCACCGATCCGGTGGAAACGGTGCGCGGTATCTTCCTCTTCTTGAGCCGCTGTACCGAAGCGTTGCGGGGTCCCGGTTCGGCCGGGTATTTCGGCCTTTCATTCCTCGAAGCCTCGTGGAAAAAGTGGCGCGACATCCAGCGCGGCATCCTTGATATGGGATTTGCCATCACCGATATGCTCGGTGCTTTCCAGGAATACCAGCTGGAAAACATCGTGGCCCAGGGTTATCCGGTGGCCCGCATGGCCCCGGTGGCGGTCAAGGAGCCCGATGTTTCCTTCTACGTGAGCACCGTCTACCGCCTGGAGCTAACCGAAGAACCGCGGCCCCTCTTTACCGGCCGGGTGGAGCTCGGGCGGGACCTGTATTACGACGACGAAGCATGTGTTACACTCCCCCGATAATCTCCGAAAAATTTGCGCCCCGGTGAGGGTATTTCCGCCACGGGGCGCATACGTTTAAGAACGGCGGAATAACAGATATTACTTGACAAAAAAGAAAAAATTAAGATAAAATTTTAAGGTAAGCCGCTCAAAAAAGGCGTTAAATAGGCTTTGGGCCTTGCCTTTTTTGGCGAGTCTAATGCGGGAGGTTTTGGAGCATGTACGCAATTATTCAAACCGGCGGCAAACAGTACAAAGTGGCCGAAGGAGACAAAATTTTTGTGGAAAAGTTAAATGCGGAGCCGGGAAGCATAGTCACCATTAATGAAGTTCTGGCTGTAGTTAAAGATGGCAGCATTAAAGCCGGGAAGCCCTATGTTGAAGGAGCTAAGGTCAACTTAAAAGTGGTACGTCACGGGAAAGGCCGCAAAATTATTGTCTTTAAGTACAAACCGAAGAAAAATTACCGGAGAAAGTACGGTCATCGGCAGCCGTTTACGGAAGTTATTGTGGAAAAAATTGAGGCGTAAGGCCGGGAGGTGAGGTAAATGGCACATAAAAAAGGCGTTGGAAGTTCTAAGAACGGTCGGGATTCAAAAGCGAAACGTCTTGGCGTTAAAAGATATGCCGGTCAGTTTGTTACCGCTGGAAGTATTTTGGTTCGGCAAAGAGGGACCAAGTTTCATCCCGGTAACAACGTAGGTATTGGCGGTGACGATACTTTATTTGCCAAGATTGATGGTTATGTTGTTTTTGAGAGGAAAGGGAAAAACAAAAAGCAGGTAAGCGTTTATCCCCAAAATGTAGCAATTTAACCAGCCGAGCAGGGCTGGTTAATTTTTTATTATGAAAAAATAAGAGTGAGAGGATAATACATGGAAAGAGCAATAAAAATTATTCGCCGGGAGCGGCATGAATTTTTGAACTATCTGCAAATTTTGCGGGGTTTTTTTCAGTTAGGTAAATATGACAAAGTTTTAGAGTATATTGACCGGATAAGCCGGAATATCCAGGAACGTCAGGAATTCTTTCGCCTGTTTAACCCGGAAACGGCATTAATTCTTACCGAGCTTTATTATTTGCTGGAAAGTGTGGAAGCTACCCTGACAATTTCCGGTGATAAAAGGGGACAATATAATAAAGATTTTGGACCTGTTGTTGAACGTTTTGTTTTAGAAAACTGGGAGCTCCTGAAAACTTTTAATGGCAAAAAAGAGGTAAAAATTATTTTAGATCATTTTCCCAGGATAGAACTAATAGTTAACGACCAGAAAAGCCAGGAACAGCTGTTATAGGGAGGTAAAAAATATGTTTTATGATACGGCAAAAATTTATGTTAAAGCTGGAGATGGGGGTAATGGTTGTGTATCTTTCCGGCGGGAAAAGTACGTGCCCAATGGCGGTCCCGATGGAGGCGATGGCGGCCGCGGTGGCAGTGTTATTTTAGTTGGGGATGAAGGTTTAAATACGCTTTTGGATTTTCGCTATAAAAGGCATTATAAAGCACCCAGGGGTGAGCATGGCAAAGGGAGTAACCGTCATGGTAAAGCCGGCGAAAATCTCTATATTCGGGTACCGGTAGGAACGGTGGTTAAAGATGAAGCAACCGGCGAAATCTTGGCCGATATCACCGAGCACGGCCAGGAAGTAGTGGTAGCAAGAGGCGGAAGGGGGGGCAGGGGCAATGCCCATTTTGCCAGCCCCACCCACCAGGCACCAAAGTTTGCGGAACTGGGGGAGCCGGGGGAAGAACGCTGGCTTCTTCTGGAACTAAAGCTTTTAGCCGATGTGGGTTTGGTAGGCTATCCCAATGCTGGAAAGTCAACGTTAATTTCCCGGGTAAGTGCGGCTCGCCCCAAAATTGCCGATTACCCTTTTACCACCCTTACTCCCAACCTGGGAGTGGTTGAAGTAGGCGAAGGACAGAGTTTCGTCATGGCCGATATTCCCGGGTTAATTGAGGGTGCCCATGCGGGAGTAGGGTTGGGACACCAGTTTTTACGACATGTAGAACGTACCCGGGTTTTATTAATGGTTTTAGACATGAGCGGCTTTGAAGGACGCGATCCGGTAGACGACTTTGAAGTGCTTCTTAAAGAGCTTAAGCTGTACAACGAACAGCTTTTAACCAAACCCCTCGTAATTGCTGCCAATAAAATGGATACGGCCAATGCGCAGGAAAACTTAGAAAAATTAAAACAGCATATTGCCGGAAAGTACGAAATCTATCCCATTTCGGCCCTTACCGGTGAAGGACTTAAACCGCTTATTTATCGCCTCTGGGAAATTATTTCGACTTTGCCGCGGGAGAGTTTGGAGGTAAAACCACAGAAAGTAATAAAAGAGCAGCCGGAAGAAGGTTTTGTGGTGGAAAAAGTTGATGGAATATTTGTAGTTAAAGGGAAAAAGATTGAACGGTTGGTGGCTATGACCAACTTGGATAACGAGGAAGCGGTTGACCGTTTGCAGCGGACCTTTACCCGAATGGGTTTGGAAGAACAGTTAAAACGTGCCGGGGTAAAACCGGGAGACTTGGTGCGGATCGGCAAGTTTGAATTTTATTTTGTCGATGAAACCGAGGGGCTGGAGGAAGAATAAAAAATCTTAATTGCCGTTGAGACAATTTTATCCACTTTTTTAGCCGGTATAAGCGAATGCGGGATATTTTTGAGTTTTTCTGTGCGGCCATAATTGAAAATTTTGATTATCGGCAGCTTCCAAGTTTTTGGCGTTTTCTCGGAAATATTGGCTTTTTACGTCGGGATAAAATCCGGGGGGAGGTAATTAACCGGCGGGGATTTTAATATAAAAACTGTTTATGGTAATAGTAATTTTAATAACTAACAAAATCCCGGCATAGTGATATAATTTATATGAGGTGTCTTTTATGAACTTAACTACCATACGCCGATATGCCCTGGATATTTTAGATAATATTAACGATGGGGTGTTTGTTACTAACAAAAAGCGGAAAATTATCTATTGGAATAAGGCGGCAGTAGAAATTACCGGAAAGACCAGAAAAGAAGTTTTAAATAAAAGCTGCTATGAAGTGATGAACTTTCCGCAAAACGACCAGGGAAAGTGCCTTTGCGAAAATAACTGTCCCCTTTTATCAACCATTAAAGAGGGAAAAGCGATAAAACGGTATAGAACGATTTTTACGAAAGGCGAAGAAAAAATAACGTTAGAAGTTTCTACCTCACCAATTATCAATCCCCTTGGACAGGTGTTAGGCGGGGTAGCGGTTTTCCGGGAAATTAAAGATTAAAATAAAAAGGTTGGGTGATTTTCCCAACCTTTTTTAATTTCTTTTCAGGGCCCAGGGTAAGAGCAGTACCGCCAGAAGAGCCATCATGCTGCCAAAGTAAAAGGCGGCGGCAGGGTTAACGATATCCCACAAAATACCGGCAATTAAACTGGCCGGAAGGGCAGAAAGACCTATTGCGGCGTTATAAAGTCCATAAGCCGATGCCCGTTTTTCCGACGGTACTAAATCGGCAACCATGGCTTTTTCCACTCCTTCGGTAATTCCGTAATAGGCGCCATAAAGAATATACAGTAAGGCAAAAATTTTAGGATTGCTTGCCACCGCAAATCCCAAATACAATAGGGCGTAAACTATCCAACCTCCGGCAATAAGTTTAAGACGACCAATCTTATCCGACAGAGCTCCCGCCGGGTAGGATACCAGAACGCTAATTAAGTTAAAAAATCCCAACATAATAAAGATCTCAACAATCGTCATGCCGTTTTCTTTTGCCTTTAAAATTAAAAAGGCATCGGAAGAATTTCCCAGGGTAAATAAAATTAAAACTACCAAAAACTTTTTAAACCGCAGATCGAGTTCATGAAAAGATAGGGAAAACTTTTTAACTGTTTTTTCCCCTTTTGGCGGTACTTCTTTTATGAAAAAAGCGAGCAAAAGCAAAACTAAGATTCCGGGAATGGTGGAAATAATAATTAACTTTTGAAAAATCTCCCGGCTCATGGAGACGGTCGTTGCTTCACTCCACTGAAGAATGGCGGCAGCGATAAATAAAGCCAACACGGCTCCAAAGGGGTCCAAAGCCCGGTTAAAGCCAAAAGCTTTGCCCAGGTTTTCCGGCTCAGTAGAGTCGGCTATCAGGGCGTCTTTGGGAGACGTGCGGACCCCTTTTCCAACCCGGTCGAGAAAGCGAATTAAGAGAACTACCGGCCAGGTAGTGGTCCAGTAAAGAAAAGGGCGGGAGAGGTTGGAAAGGGCGTAGCCGAGAAAAACCAGGGCTTTTCGCTTTTTAACGATATCGGATAAATAACCGGAGATTAACTTTAAGAGGGTAGAAGTGGTGTCGGCTATTCCTTCGATTAAGCCTATTATTTCGGTTTTAATTCCCAGAACATTGGAGAGAAAAAGGGGAAGGGTTCGCAGGGTAAGTTCGCTGGAAAAATCATTGAGCATGCTGATAAAACCAAAAAGGAAAGCGTTTTGACTTAAGCCCCAAAATTTTTTCTGTGGTTTATCTTTTTGCATCCAAATCATCCTTTCAAAAATTGACCGAACAGTCAACTATAATTTTAACATTAATAAAGCCTTAAAACAATATTTCGCGCTTGACTTGTGAAAATAAGTATAATGTAATAAAGACACTTGAGGAAAATAACGAACAGCGGAGGGCAAAAACCTCCGCTTATTTTAGAAAAATTTTTAAGTTTTTAGGAGGAATTTTGCATTTTTTAGCGAATAATATATCAAAAAAGACATAATATATTTGGAGGTGCTTGAATGAAGCGGATTTTGGTTTTGCTAAGTTTGTTTTTTTTGCTAATTTTTGGGGTCGCTGGTTGCCAGGAAAAAGGAGCCGTTACTTCTAAAACCACCGCTCCGAAAAACCCGGAAGTGATCTTGGCTACCACCACCAGTACGGTGGATACCGGTCTTTTAGACCAGTTAAAGCCGGAATTTGAGAAAAAAACCGGTTACAAGCTTAAAATAGTGGCTGTCGGCACCGGGCAGGCTCTCAAAATGGGGGAAAAGGGGGAAGCGGATGTTCTTTTAACCCATGCACCGAAAGATGAAGAGGTGCTGGTGGCGAAAGGGTATGTAATTGACCGCCAACCGGTAATGCATAATGATTTTATCCTTGTAGGCCCCAAAAATGATCCGGCAGGAGTCAAATCGGCTAAAGATTTAAACGAAGCTTTAAAGCGGATTTATGAGAAAAAGGTGCTTTTTATTTCCCGGGGGGATGATTCCGGGACCGATAAAAAAGAAAAAAGTCTCTGGAAAACTGCGGGGTTAAATCCCAAAGGGCAACCCTGGTACAAGGAAGCAGGGGTGGGCATGGGAGCGTGCTTGCAGCTTGCTTCGGAAAAACAGGGGTATTCTTTAACCGACCGTGGGACATACCTTGCTTATAAAGGGAAGATTGACCTGGCAATTGTCCGGGAAAAGGACCCGGGACTTATAAATTATTATCACGTTATGTTGGTAAACCCGCAAAAGTATCCCAAGGTAAATTATGAAGGGGCAAAAAAGTTTGCTGAATTTTTGTTAAGCCCGGAGGTCCAAAAAGAAATCGGCGAATTTAAGAAAAATTTATACGGGCAATCGTTATTTATTCCTGATGCGCAAAAATAGGAGGAATTTATGGAATTTATCTGGGAAGGGATTAAAGAAAGTATTCGTTTGATTTTAACCGGAGACCCGGAACTTTACCAAATTTTACATCTTACTTTAAATGTAAGCCTAACGGCAACTTTGTTAGCGGCAATTGTGGGCTTACCGATAGGTGCTTTTTTAGGTGGCAAAAAATTTTGGGGTCAGAAAATAATTCTTGGAATTTTTAATACTCTTTTAGGCCTGCCGCCGGTGGTGGTGGGCCTTTGGCTTACTATGTTTTTGTGGAGAAGCGGACCTCTGGGTAACTTAAACCTTTTGTATACCCCCAAAGCCATGATTTTAGCTCAATTTTGCATTGCTTTACCGGAAGTAATAGTATTTACCGCTGTGGCTTTTAGCCAAATTTCCGAGAACTTTTTTCGCCAGGTTAAAGCTCTGGGGGCAAATCGTTACCAGCAACTTTACCTGTTATTAAAGGAAGTACGGCTTGGGTTACTGGCAGCGGTGATTGCCGGTTTTGGTGCTGCTATTTCCGAAGTTGGGGCTTCGATTATGGTGGGAGGCAATATCTATCAGGAGACCCGGGTCTTAACTACCTCAATTTTACTGGAAGTGGGCCGGGGAAATTTTGGTCTGGCAATTGGTTTAAGTATTATTTTAATGTTGATCTCTTTTATCGTAGTTGGAATACTTACCTACTGGCAAAGAAAGGGTTATTAGCGGTGATTTTAGTAAAAAATTTGCAGGTTTTTCGCGCCCGAAAGCAAATACTTAAAATTAACCAGTTAAAAGTAGTTGCGGGAGAGAAAATTAGCCTTTTTGGGCCCAATGGCTCGGGTAAATCAACGTTACTAAGAAGTCTTGCACTAATCGAACCGGAAAGTTTGCGGGCTGTTTTTTACAATTCTCGTGATGCCAACTGGCAAATAGGATATTTAATGCAAGAACCGTATTTTTTCCGGGGAACGGTGGAAGAAAATTTAGTACTGCCTTTAAAGCTTAGGAAAATTCCGGAAAAGATAATTAAGAAAAAGCTTGGGGAGTTTACGGAGAAGTATAAACTTGAATCACTTTTAAAGAAAAATCCGAAAGTTTTGTCCGGAGGCGAAAAACAAAGGATCAATCTTCTTAGAACTTTAATTTATGAACCTTTTTATTTATTTTTAGACGAACCGTTTACAGGCATTGATGCTTTGACAAAAAAAGAGCTAAACAAATATCTTCAAAGCTACTTAGAACAAGAACCCGGAAGGATTTTAATTTACGTAAGCCACGATTTAAAGGAGCTTTTAAAGTGGGGTAAGCGGTTTTGGTATTTAAAGGATGGAGAAATTAAATTTGATTTGGCAAAGGAAGAGTTTTTAAAGCTTAATTATCAAGTTTTAGACGATTATCTCCAATTATTATTTGAGGAGTAAGGGGTATGAAAATTAAAACTAAAATCTGGATAGAAGAGGATAATGCGGTAGTTTTTGGTGAAGGAAGGTATTTAATTTTAAAGACAGCTTTAGAGCTTGGTTCTTTAAAAGCTGCGGCGGAAAAGCTTGGCCTTTCGTACCGGGCAGCCTGGGGTAAAATTAAGACTACGGAAAAGCTGCTGGGGATTAAACTGGTGGAAAGCAGCCGGGGAAGAAAAGGCGGTATTAGTTTAACGACAGAAGCCCATAAATTACTGGTCCTGTATGAGCAGTTAAAAAATGACATAAAAAATTATGCCGACCAAAAATTCCGGGAGCAGTTTTTAGAAAAAATTTGGCAGAAACGTTGAAATTATAGGTAAATTAAGGTATAGTTTTGGCAAAAAGGGTGGCGGTGGAGGAAAAAATGGAAGCACTTAAGCGTGTAAAAGATTTTTTGTCAAAGCAAAATCCTCCGGTGGAGGTAATTGTTTTAAATGCCGATACCAGTACCGCTCCTTTAGCAGCTAAGGCGTTGGGAGTGGAAGTAGGGGCAATTGCCAAAACCATTGTGGCCGTTGGTAAAAGTAAAGCGGTTTTAGTGGTAGCAGCGGGGGACGTTAAGCTTGACTTTAAAAAGTTAAAAGCGGTAACTGGCGAAAAAATGCGTTTAGCCCGGGCGGAAGAAGTGGAGGAGTTAACCGGCTTTAAACCCGGCGGGGTTTGTCCTTTTGCTTTAAAAAAGCCTCTTCCGATATTAATCGATGAATCTTTGGAGCGGTTTCCGGTAGTTTATGCTGCGGCAGGTTCGCCCAACTCAGCTGTACCAATAACGGTATCAAGGCTTTTAGAAATAACCGGAGGCCAAAAATGCCGGGTAACGGAGTGAGTTAACAATGCGCGAAATATTAAAAAATGTCCGCCGGCTGGTTGTAAAAATCGGTTCTTCGTCCTTAACCCACCCCGAGACGGGGAAAATTAACCTTGCGGCTATGGAGCGTTTTGTAAGGGAATGTGCCGATTTAAAAAATGCAGGATTCGAAATAATTATTGTCTCTTCCGGAGCGATAGCTGCCGGAATGGGAAGGCTTGCCCTTCCAGAAAAGCCTAAAAATTTACCGGAAAAACAAGCATGTGCTGCGGTAGGCCAGGGGGTATTAATGCATTTATACGAAAAATTTTTTTCCGAATACCAGGTGATCGCAGCGCAGGTGCTTTTAACCGGGGAAGATTTGGCGGTAAGGAAGCGTTTTTTGAACGCCAAACATACTTTCCGTGCTCTTTTAAATTACAACGTTGTGCCGGTGGTTAACGAGAATGATACCGTAGCGGTAGAGGAAATTCGCTTTGGGGATAACGATACATTATCGGCCCGGGTAGCGGTACTGGTGGAGGCCGATCTTCTGGTTCTTCTTTCCGATATCGATGGCTTGTATACCGCAGACCCCAGGAAGAATAGTAATGCCCGTTTTCTTCCGGAGGTTTTGGAAATTAATGAGGAAATCGAAAAGCTGGCCGGGGGAAGCGGGACGGCAGTTGGTACCGGTGGGATGGAGACCAAAATAGAGGCGGCGAAAATAGCGGTAAATGCGGGGATTCCCATGGTAATTGCCCGGGCAGATTATGGCAATTTATGGCGAATTTTAAGAGGGGAAGAGGTTGGAACCTTTTTTTACCCGAAAAAGAAAAAGCAGTGGAAAAAGCAGTGGCTGTTATCCGGGGCAAGAGTGCAGGGAAGTATCATAGTTGATTTGGGAGCTGAAGAAGCCCTTTGCAGTGGCGGAAAGAGCCTTTTGCCTTCGGGAGTGCTGGGAGTGGAAGGAGAATTTCCGACAGGAGCTATAGTTGCGGTTAAAAATTTAAAGGGACGGGTGATTGCTAAAGGGCTTACCAATTATGCGGCTCAGGATATCTTAAAAATTAAGGGACTTCATTCCTGGGAAATTGCTGGCGTTTTAGGCCATAAAGATTATGACGAAATTATTCACCGGGATAATCTGGTGCTGGTGGATTAAGGAGGATGGTTAGATGGATGAAGTGTTAAATTTAGCTAAGAAAGCCAAAGAGGCTTCGAAAAAACTTGCTCAGCTAAGTACCGAACAAAAAAACCGGGCGCTTTTAAAGATAGCCCAATACCTGGAAGAGAATATGGAAAAAATTTTAACCGAAAACCAAAAGGATCTGGCAGAAGCGAAAAAAGGCGGCCTATCGCCGGCTTTTATTGAAAGGCTTACGTTAAACGAAAAAAGGATTTTGGATATGGCGGAAGGGGTAAGGCAGGTAGCCAAACTTCCCGACCCCGTTGGTGAAGTTCTTGGAATGACCCGCCGACCCAATGGCCTTGTAATTGGTCAGGTGCGGGTTCCCCTGGGGGTGGTAGGGATTATCTATGAATCCCGGCCAAATGTAACCGTAGATGCAGCAGCTTTGTGCCTTAAAGCAGGAAATGCAGTTATCCTTCGGGGTGGGAAGGAAGCTTTTAACTCAAACCTTGCTTTAGTTACCCTTATGGAAGAAGCGCTCCGGAGCGAGAAAATTCCCGAAGGGGCAGTAGGGATGATTAAAACCACCAGCCGGGATGCGGCTAATTATTTAATGCGGCTAAACGGTTATTTAGACGTTTTAATCCCCCGGGGTGGTGCCGGTTTAATTAAAACGGTGGTGGAAAACAGTACGGTTCCGGTAATTGAAACGGGAGTAGGTAACTGCCACGTTTACGTGGAAGAAGACGCGGACCTGGAAATGGCTGAAAGGATAATCATTAATGCCAAATGCCAGCGGCCGGCGGTATGTAACGCCATGGAAACCCTGCTGGTGCACGAAAAAATTGCTCCGGTTTTCCTACCCCAAATTGGGAAGGCCTTAAAAGAAAATGGGGTGGAAATTAGGGGGTGTGAGGTAACCCGCCGGTATATTCCCGACGCCTTACCGGCAACGGAAGAAGATTACTACACTGAATTTTTAGACCTTATCTTGGCGGTGCGGGTGGTTCGGGATTTAGATGAAGCAATTGCCCACATTACCAAGTACGGTTCGGGTCACTCGGAAGCCATTGTTACCCGGGATTACTTTAAAGCGAAAAGGTTTACCGAGGAAGTGGATGCGGCGGCGGTTTACGTCAATGCTTCTACCCGCTTCACCGATGGCTTTGAGTTTGGTTTTGGAGCGGAGATTGGGATTTCCACCCAGAAACTGCACGCCCGGGGGCCAATGGGCTTAAAAGAGTTAACCACCACCAAGTACGTTATCTACGGTACCGGCCAGATTCGGGGCTAAACTCCGTTCCCATATTTACGTCCCATACCGCAAATTAAGGGACGGTTCTTTTGGCGTATTGACCCAAATATCAGAACCGTCCCTTATCTAAATAAGGTGTTTGACAGATGTTTTAGGTCGATTTAAAATAAATGTGAAAATGAATATTTTCTTCGTTAGGTGAGGCTACTTCCTGGATATAGGCTACTGCCCGGAAATGTCGAGAGACACCAACGGGTAAACAGGTATTACCGGCTTAAGGTTTTACCTAATGTAGCTGAGGGTTTCCTCTAAGCCAGGTTGAGCTAAAGCTTTGACGAGTGGAGAAGGTTTTTACAACCTTCTTTTTGGCGGCGGCCAGGAAGGTTTTTTTATTTTTTAAAATAGGCGGTGAAGCGTATGTCCATTAATGAAATGTACTTTTCGGAGCTCTTAGGGAATCCTGCCATTGATCCTACCGGAGAGAAATTAGGTGTACTTTATGATATTGGAGTAAAGGGGAGTGACACTTTTCCCGAAATTTGCTTTGTTGCCGTTAAGAGGGGTAAAAAAATATATAGTGTAGAATATAGCTTTGTAAAAATTTTAAACCGCCGCATTCTTGCTTTTAACCGTCGGTTAAAAAATATCCCTTTAAATGAATTAAATTTGGAATGTCTTTGGTTAAGACAACATATTTTAGACAAACAAATTGTCGATATTTTGGGAAGTAAAGTAGTAAGGGTAAATGATATTAAACTTGCCTATTATGAGGGAACGGTCCGGCCGGTGGCGGTAGATATTGGGCTTCTGGGGCTTTTACGCCGCCTGGGAGTAGGCTTTGTGGGCAATAAATTTAATTTAAAGGAAGAGTTAATATCCTGGGAGTACCTGGAGCCAATTCATCAAGGAACGCCAGAAATTTTGCTGACGGTACCCCAGAGTAAAATTGCAGATTTGCACCCTTCGGATATAGCTGAAATTTTATCCCAATTGAACAGTAAAGAAAGAACGAAGCTAATTAATTCTTTAGACGATGAGACTTTAGCTGAAGCTTTAGGTGAAATGGAAGCTAACTTTACTGCTAATATCTTGGAAAATCTTGATGATAAACGAGCATCGGAAATTTTAGAGCAAATGGCCAGTGACGATGTAGCCGATTTTTTAGGAGATTTGCCGGAATTTAAAAGGCAGCGTTTCTTTGCTCTTTTAAGTCAACATGATCAAGAAAAGATTAAGAAACTCTTAGAATACGATGAAAAAACTGCCGGTGGCCTTATGACCAAAGAATTTATTACTTTTAATGAAGAATTAACCGCCGAAGAAACTATTAATAAATTAAGAGAAATGGCGCCGGATGCGGAAATGATTTATTACCTTTATGTGTTAAATGAAAAAGGGCAGTTAAATGGGGTTTTATCCCTGCGGGATTTAATTGTGGCCAAGCCTTCGGAGAAATTAAAAAATATCATGCGGAAAAAGATTATTTCGGTAGCGGATAGGGCAAGCGCCAAAGAAGTTATTTCGGTAATTGCTAAATACAACCTCTTAGCTTTACCGGTTGTGGATAAAGATAATCGGCCTATCGGCATAATAACAGTGGATGATGTGATGGACTTACTCTTGCCCGGAGGTTATCACCATGAAAAAGTTTAAAGTAACTAATAAGTTTTTGCAAAAAAGTTTATATGTTTTAAGTATAATTGGCCCGGGGCTTATTACGGTAAATGCGGGAAATGATGCCGGAGGTATCGCTACTTATGCCGCCGTAGGGGCGTTATACGGTTACCGCATGCTTTGGGGATTATTATTAATTACCTTTAGCTTAGCGGTAATCCAGGAAATGAACGCCCGGATGGCGGTGGTCACCGGTAAAGGTTTATCGGATCTTATTCGCGAAAATTTTGGGGTAAAAGTGACTTTTTTGGCAATGGTGATTTTATTTGTTGCTAATCTTGGGGTATGCATTGGCGATTTTGCGGGAATTGCTGCAAGCTTAGAACTTTTTGGTGTGGCTAAATTTGTTTCCGTACCTTTGATGGCAGTTTTTATCTGGTATGTTATTATTAAGGGTTCTTATTCCCGGCTGGAAAAAATTCTTCTTTTATTTACTGTCGTATTTTTTTCTTATATCATAACTGCCTTTGTGGTTAAACCAAACTGGTCCGAAGTTTTTAAGGCTACCGTTATCCCTTCGATTATACCCAGAAAAGATTATATCCTGACTTTTATTGGCATGATCGGTACGACGATTACCCCTTATATGCAGTTTTACCTGCAGGGTTCCATTGCTGACAAAGGGCTAAGCCTGAAGGATTATAAATACGAAAAGCTCGATGTCTATTTTGGGGCGTTCTGGGGAGATTTAGTTTCTTTTTTTATCATTGTTACCACTGCTGCCACCCTTTATAAAGCCGGTATAAAAATTGAAACAGCCCAGGACGCAGCGCTTGCATTAAAACCGCTGGCCGGGCAGTATGCTTCATTACTATTTGGCATAGGACTTTTAGGAGCTTCTATTTTGGCAGCAATAGTTATTCCCCTTTCTACGGCTTATGCGGTTACAGAAGCTTTTGGTTTTGAGCGGGGTTTAGATAAAAGTTTTGGCGAAGCCCCGGTATTTTACGGCATATTTACCTTTATGATTTTTATAAGTGCTTTATTAATACTGCTTCCGAAAATTTCATTAGTGGGAATAATGCTGGCTACCCAGCAGTTGGCCGGCATTTTATCACCAATTATTTTAATTTTAATGGTGCTTTTAACCAGTAAAAAAGAACTAATGGGTGAGCTGGTTAATAATCGCCTGCAAAGTATTATTGTCTGGGTTACTGTTATTTTTATTATTATTTTAACGATAACTTTGGTTATGGCGAGCTTTTTTAATTTTTAATTAAAACCAGGACTTTAAATACCTCTCCCATTGGGGGGAGGATTAATTTTTTTATTTTTAAAGTTTCCTGGTAGCTTTCTAAAGGCCGGGTAAGGTCATCCCGTTTTACAAACTCCATAATTCCCGCTTTCATTAAAAATTCTCCCTGGCTTAAATACAACTCTTCTTTAAAACCTAATGTTTTAGCTTTTTTCCGGAGCATCCCAAAATCAACGTGGGCGGTAATGTCCTGCTCGCCGGGATTTTGTAGGGGGTCTTTTTGGCGGTGGCGGGAAAAAGCCGCCAACGTACCTGTGCTGCGGACATGGTGGTAGAGTTCAGCGGTATCAAAGCCATAGTCGATTATAATAAAGGCGCCGCGGTTGAGTTTTTGATAAATTTCTTCCAGCCATTTACCTGCTTCCAAGTTTACCTCAAAAATCTGCCCTTCAACGGGGGATATGTTGGCTTCTTTTAGGTATAACTCGATTTCGGGGGAAGAAAGCCGGGATGGGTAGGTAAAAAATTTACCGTTATCATCAACCCCTACGTAAATTTCCTGAAAAATTCCCTTTTGGTAAATTACCCGGTGGACGGGAAATGCGTCTACTACTTCATTGGCAATGATTATTCCCGAAAAATTTTTGGGAAATTCCGGAAGATGCCTTATCTGGTTTTGCTGGCATTCAAGATTTTTTCTTTGGACTTCTCTTAAATGAGCGCTTATTTCAAGAATGTGATATTCCGGGAAAAGCCCTTGAGCAGCAAACCAAACTAAAATATCTTGAGCCATTTTCCCGGTTCCAGCACCAAATTCTAACAGCGTTAAGGGTATGCCATAAGTTTGGTTGAGGTTAAAGATGTATTTTCCCAGAGTATAACCAAAGCTCTTACTTAAAATTGGGGCTGTATAAAAATCCCCTTCTTTTCCAAGGGTAACATTTCGGATATAATATCCGTAGTCCGGATGGTATAAAGCTAATTCCATAAAATCCCGAAAGGTAAGCGGCATTTTTTTTATTTTTTCTATTAGTACTTCTTTAAGCATAAAATCCTCCTTTTGAGCATATACAACGAAAAATAAAATTTCTTAATTGTGATTGTACCATAACGACGAATATAGACAAAAGAAGGCAAAAAACTTTGCAGGAATTTTTAATTAAACGTCGAATACCTTTGCCTTGTGTGGTGGGGTGATATAATGAAGCAAATTTGGGAAAAAATCCAAAAAGAACGGGAAAAGCTTGTAGAAATATATGAACGGAAAAAAGATTTTCGGGATGAGGAAGTGTACCGTTTAAGCCAGGCCATAGATGAGCTGGTGGTTAATTATATGAAAAAACAACTGGAAAATCCGGAGGACCGGTTATGGCCGGAGCTAAAATAGGAATTTTTGGCGGAAGTTTTAATCCGGTGCATCTTGGGCATCTGGTACTGGCGCGGGAAGCCTTTTGGCAAGCCAAACTTAACCGGGTGATCTTTATTCCGGCAAAAATCCCCCCCCATAAAAAAGAGGGAGTAATAAGTGAACAGCATCGTTTTCAAATGTTACGGTTGGCTTTAAAAAAATATCCGGAGTTTTCAGTGAGTAATATTGAATTTTTGCGGGATAAGCCTTCGTATACTTTTGATACCGTAGAGGAGTTAAAATTACTTTATCCCCATGATGAACTTTACTTCATTACCGGTGCCGATGGTCTTTTGGAAATTACCGGATGGTACAGAGGCGAAGAACTTTTAAAAAAGATTCCTATAATTGCGGTTTCCCGTGCAGGGGTTTCCAAAGAAGTTTTTTTAAATCAGGTCCAATACCTTAAAAACCGGTATCGGGCTCAAATAATCGTGGTAGAAATGCCGGAGATTGGCATTTCCAGTTCTTTAATCCGGCAGAGAATCAGGGAAAAGCTTCCCTATTCCCATTTAATACCGGTAGAGGTATATGATTATATTGTTGCAAATAATTTATACCGGTAATTTTGTATGAACCGGGCTGGCCGGTCAATAATAAGAATACAAAACAAAGTCTCAGGTGAAGGTGGTATCTGATGACCAAAACATTGTATGTTGGCAACTTACCCTGGAAAATCCGGTCAGAGCAGTTACAGGAAATAGCTTCGGAGTTTGGGGAAGTTATAGGAGCTCGG
Organism: Carboxydothermus ferrireducens DSM 11255; assembly: GCF_000427565.1. Classification (NCBI taxonomy): domain Bacteria; kingdom Bacillati; phylum Bacillota; class Clostridia; order Thermoanaerobacterales; family Thermoanaerobacteraceae; genus Carboxydothermus; species Carboxydothermus ferrireducens. Next base: position 84,335 of record NZ_ATYG01000002.1, on the reverse strand, counting down.
GTAATCCTTGAAAAGAGCACCGGTCGTTCCAGAGGATACGGCTTTATTGAAGTGCGGGATGAAGATGCGGAAAAATTTATGACCGGATTAAATGGCAAAGAAGTTGAAGGGCGACAGTTGGTAGTTAGCGAAGCCCGGGAGCGGAATGGTTAACCCCCGATTTTGCGGGGGTTTTTTCCGGTTTAAGGGGGATGGGATTGTGAAAAGATTTTTACGGATTTTACAGGAAAACCTTTCGGAAGAAAGAATAAGTCACTCTTTAGGGGTTGCGCGGACCGCTTATTATCTTGCCCAAAGGCACCTTCCGGAAAAAAAAGAAAAAGCCTTTTTGGCGGGAATTGTCCACGATATAGCCCGGGAGTGGCCGGAGGAAAGGTTTATTGCCTACTTACAAGTCAGGGGGTATGAGATAACCTCTGAAGATAAATTAAATCCGGTGGTGCTTCATGCTCCCGCGGGAGCATATTTTATCCGGGATATGTTGGGGATTTATGATGAAGAGATTTTTAACGCAGTTTCCCGCCATACCCTGGGGGCAGTGGACATGACCGATTTGGATATGATTATTTTTTTAGCGGATTTAATTGAACCGGGGCGAAACTTTGCCCAAAGGCAGAAGCTTTTAATCGCCTCATTTCGAGACCTAAAACGGGGGATGCTTTTAGCCCTGGAAAATACCTTAGAATATTTAACGAAAAAAAATAAAACGGTTGATTCCCGGACACTCATGGTTTTAAATTATTTTCGGGAGGAAGTAGCAAAAAAATCGAAAATTTAGCTATAATATAAAAAGGAATTTAGGGGAGGTGTCTTTTTGGAAAAAACTTTACCTCAACATATAAATATTGCAATGGATGCCGCTTTGGATAAAAAAGGATTTAATTTAAGCCTTTTAGATGTTTCTTCTTTAACGCCAATTTGCGATTACTTTTTAATAGTTTCCGCAAGTTCGACCATTCAGGTCAAAGCGATTGTCGATAACATTGAAGAAAAACTGTCGGAAATCGGCCTAACTCCTTACCGTATTGAAGGCAAAAATGCCGCCCGCTGGGTTTTAATGGATTATGGGGACCTGGTTGTGCATGTGTTTGTGGAAGAGGAACGGGAATTTTACGATTTGGAAAGATTGTGGCGGACAGCCGAAAATTACCGGCATGATGTGGTTGACAAAGTTTAATGATTTATATATAATTTCTCATGTGACTAACAAAGTGAAAAACGGTGAAGAGGAGCAGTAACTGTTTTGTGGCTTAAAGAGAGCAGCCGGCGGGTGCAAGGCTGTAGCCTCCAAACAGTGAACTCGCCTCGGAGTTGCCAGAGGGATAGGTACTTCTGGCCGGCATGTTCCGTTATCCAAAACAAGTGGGCAAGAATGTGGGGCTGTAGCGCAGTGGGAGCGCGCTTCCTTGGCATGGAAGAGGTCGCGGGTTCGATCCCCGCCAGCTCCACCATTATTGTATTCTTGCCAAGTAGGGTGGTACCGCGGGAAAACACTCCTCCCGTCCCTTAGGGGATGGCGAGGAGTTTTTTGTTATACCTACCATGATGGAGGGAATAACATGCAGGAAAGGTACGATTTTAAAAGTATTGAGCCGAAGTGGCAGAAAAAATGGGAGGAATTAAAACTTTACGAAGTGGACGATTTTTCGGAAAAACCGAAATATTACTGTTTGGAAATGTTTCCTTATCCTTCGGGGAAACTTCATATGGGGCACGTCCGCAATTACTCCATTGGGGATGTGGTAGCCCGGTACAAGCGGATGCGGGGCTATGCAGTGTTACACCCAATGGGCTGGGATGCTTTTGGGCTTCCGGCGGAAAATGCGGCGATTAAACACGGTAATGTTCATCCGGCGGATTGGACCTGGGATAATATTGCCAATATGAGACGGCAGTTAAAGGAGTTAGGTATTTCTTACGACTGGCGGCGGGAGGTAGCTACCTGTCATCCGGAATACTACCGGTGGACCCAGTGGCTCTTTTTACAGTTTTACAAGAAGGGGCTTGCCTACAAGAAAAAAGCTCCGGTAAACTGGTGCCCCGGCTGTCAGACGGTTCTGGCTAACGAACAGGTGATAGACGGGGAGTGCGAACGCTGCCATTCCCGGGTGGAGAAAAAGGAGTTAGAACAGTGGTTCTTTAAAATTACCGCTTATGCCGAAAGACTTCTGCAGGATATTAAAAAGCTTACCGGCTGGCCGGAAAAGGTAAAAATTATGCAGGAAAACTGGATCGGAAGATCCGAAGGGGCGGAAATTACTTTTAAAATAAAGGGGCATGAGGAAACAATATCGGTGTTTACCACCCGGCCCGACACTATTTTCGGAGTAACCTACATGGTTTTGGCGCCGGAACATCCACTGGTTGAAAAAATTTCCCGGGGGACTCAGTACGAAAAGGATGTTTTGGAATTTAAACGGAAAATGATGTACTTGTCCGAAATTGAGAGAACCGCCGAGACCGCCGAAAAAGAAGGGGTTTTTACGGGAGCTTATGCTATAAATCCCTTTACCGGGGAAGAGATTCCCATACTTTTAGCCAACTATGTTTTAGTGGAGTACGGTACCGGTGCGGTTATGGGGGTGCCGGCCCACGACCAGCGGGACTTCTTATTTGCCAAAAAATACAATTTGCCGATAAAAGTGGTAATAACCCCTCCGGGGCAAGAATTGAAAGCCGAGGAGTTAACGGAAGCCTATACCGGAGAAGGAATTCTGGTCAATTCCGGCGAGTTTACCGGGTTAGCCAACAAAGAGGCAATCAGGATAATTACCCAAGAAGCGGAAAAGCGGGGATTTGGTAAATATCGAGTAAACTACAGGCTTCGGGACTGGCTTATTTCCCGGCAAAGGTACTGGGGTGCTCCCATTCCGGTGCTGTACTGTGAAAAGTGCGGAATTGTTCCCGTACCCGAGGACCAGCTGCCGGTAGTTTTACCGTATAATGTAGAATTTCGTCCTACCGGGGAAAGTCCCTTAAAGTACGTTCCCGAGTTTTTAAATGCCACCTGTCCCGAGTGCGGTGGACCTGCAACCCGGGAAACGGACACGATGGATACGTTTATTTGTTCGTCCTGGTATTACTATCGTTATACTTCGCCCCGGGATAAACAACAGCCCTGGAGCAAAGAAAAGGTGGAAAGATGGTTGCCGGTGGACCAGTATATCGGCGGGGTAGAACATGCTATTTTGCACCTTTTATATTCCCGGTTTTTCACCAAAGTCCTCTATGACCTGGGATTGGTTCATGTGGACGAACCCTTTACCAATCTTTTGACCCAGGGCATGGTATTAAAAGATGGGGCCAAGATGAGTAAATCCAAAGGAAATGTGGTAAGTCCCGAAGAAATCGTGGAAAAATACGGGGCCGATACCGCCCGGTTGTTTATTCTTTTTGCGGCGCCCCCGGAACGGGATTTAGAGTGGAGCGACCAGGGGGTAGAGGGAAGCTTTCGCTTTTTAAACCGGGTGTGGCGGCTAATTTACCAGACCAAGGACCGGATATCCGATGAACTTCGGGAATTTTCGGCAAAAGATAAAGAATTAAATCGCCTGTTACACGCCACCATTAAAAAGGTAACCGAGGATATTGAAGAAAGGTTTAACTTTAATACGGCAATTTCGGCAATTATGGAGTTAGTGAACGGTCTTTACCAGTACAAAGAAGGGGAAATTAATCCCGGCCTTTTAAAAGAAGCGTTAAACAAACTGGTGATACTTCTGGCACCTTTTGCGCCTCATATTGCCGAGGAATTATGGGAGGCATTGGGCAATAAACAAAGTGTTCACTTAGAAAAATGGCCAGAGTATGATGAAGAAGCTCTGATTACCGAGGAAGTGGAAATAGTTATTCAGGTTAACGGTAAAGTCAAGGACCGGGTAATGGTTCCGAGAAATGTGGCGGAAGATGAGTTAAAGGAAATTGCCTTAAATACGCCGAAAATAAAAGAATTGACCGCCGATAAAAAAATTATTAAAGTTATTATAGTACCTGAAAAATTAATTAATATTGTGGTAGCGGGGTAACAATGGAAAACTGGGAGGTTTTAAAAAAGATACCACTTTTCGGGGAGCTTTCCCCGGATGATTTAAAGGAAATCGGGAATCTTCTTTATTCCCGCCGGCTGAAAAAAGGACAAATTCTGTTTTCCGAAGGGGACCCGGGGGCGGCAGTATACTTTTTAAAAAGCGGGCGGATTAAGCTCTATAAAGAGGACCGGGAAGGCCGGGAACACATCCTTCATTATGTTGAACCGGGAGATATTTTTGCCGAAGTGGTGCTATTTTCCAAGCGTCCTTATCCTGCCACCGCCGAGGTTATAGAGCCGGGGGAAGTCCTGGTAATTCCCAACGAGGAAATGGAGAACCTTTTGAAAAAACGCGGAGAAATTGCGTTAAATCTTATCAAGGTGCTGTTGTATCGTTTAGATTTAGCCAATCAAAAAATTAAAGAGTTAGCGTTAAAAGATAGTTTAGCCCGGGTATGTAGCGTTCTCTTACGCTACGGCCCGGTAATTAATCTTTCCCAGCAGGAAATAGCCAATTTAGCCGGGGTTTCCCGGGAAACGGCCAGTCGTATAATAAATGAGTTTAAACGTTTAGGAGTACTTCGGGCCGAAGGGCGGAGCTTAGAAATTATAAATTATGACAAATTAAAAGATTTCTCTTAAATACTTTTTTCACAAAAAAGGAATTGGGCGAGTTTAAGCGAACTTTGTTTAATAGAAAAAGTTAATACCCCGCTCTACGGGTGCCCGGAAGGGTTAAAAGGGAAGCCGGACGGAATTTCCGCAAACGGCGCGGGCCCGCCACTGTACTCGGGGAGCCTCTTTTAGAGATGCCACTGTCCGTTAAATCGGATGGGAAGGCTAAAAGAGGCGATGAGCCGTAAGCCAGGAAACCTGCCCGTGAGAGTTAATCTGTCTTACCTTCGCGGCGAAGGGAGGGATTGTAAGGCTTTTGGTTATAATCCGCTTACCGAACCGGGAAGCGGATTTTTTACTAAATTTAACAAATAAGGGGGCGAAAAAATGGTGAAAAAAAGATGGGTGGTATTTTTAGCTGTTGCCGTCATTCTGTTGTTGGCGGTAGCTCCATTAATGGCAGGGCAAAGTAAGGGAATAACGGTAAAAGATTCTAAAGGAAACGTTTTTACCTTTAAAAGTTATCCCAAAAGAATTGTATCTCTTGCCCCAAGTAATACTGAAATCTTATTTGCTCTGGGATTAGATAAGTATATTGTAGGTGTTACTAACTTTTGCGATTACCCAGCAGCGGCCAAAAAAAAGGCCAAGGTGGGCGATGCATTTAATGTTAATGTGGAAAAAATTGTAAGCTTAAAACCTGACCTGGTGGTGGCTCAGGATAGTATTTCACCGGATGCTATTAAAAAACTGCAAAACTTAAAAATTAAGGTGTTTGTTTTAAAAGAACCGAAAAACTTTAACGATATTTTAAATAACATAAAGCTGGTTGGTAGAGCTACCGGTAAATACTCTAAAGCTGTAAGCATTACTAATAATATGCAGGCAAGATTAAATAAACTTACAGCAAAGTTAAAAAAATACAACAAAAAACCGTCGGTCTTGGTAGAGGTTGATTATGCGTACGGTTTATATGTTGCCGGGCCAAACACCTTCATTAATGATCTCCTCGTAAAAGCAGGTGGTAAAAACGTCATAACCAGTGGTAGCTGGGTAAACCTTTCCGATGAAAAGCTCTTAACTTTAAATCCTGATTATATTTTACTTGCTGATACCGCTTATTTAAAACCGGACCAACATCCATACAAACGTGAACTCTGGCAGGCACTGCGCGCAGTTAAAGAAAAGAAAGTTATTGACAGCATTGATCCTAATTTAATTGTGCGACCGGGTCCCCGGACCATTGACGGGATTGAAAAATTAGCTAAAGCCCTTCATCCTGGTTTAAAATAGGTGAGAAAATGAAATCGTGGTGGGTAAAGTTATTTTTAGGAGGAGTTATTTTACTCCTCCTCCTTATTTTTGTTATATTGTTGGCGGCAAACTTGGGAGCTGTGAAAATTTCTATAACGAAACTCTTTTTAGAACCGTATAAAACAATCTTTTTTAAGATAAGACTACCCCGTATAGCTTTGGGGTTAGTGGTGGGAGCAGCTCTCGGCCTGGCAGGTACGGTGTACCAGGGGGTCTTAAAGACACCTTTAGCCGACCCCTATATTTTGGGAGTATCTTCAGGAGCTGCTGCAGCTGTAGCCTTGTTAACATTGCTGAAATCTTTTCCTTATTATGCTCTTCCTGCAGGGGCTTTTGTAGGGAGTCTTGGGGCGTTATTTTTGGTCTTTATTATTGCTAAAAAACCGGAACCAAACCGGCTGATTCTTGCGGGAATTATTGTAAATAGCTTTTTAGGAGCTATCGTTACTTTTGTTTTAGCGATAAGCCGGGAAAATATGCACCAGATTATTTACTGGTTGATGGGAGGACTCAGTAATAAAGGATTTAAAGAAGCGGGAGTGCTTGGCCTGTACCTTTTATTTGGGCTTGGTTTCCTTTTTGTTTTGGCCCGGGACTTAAATGCCATGAGTTTTGGGGATGATACTGCAGTCCAGTTAGGGGTGGAGGTTACCAAAAAAAGAGCTCTTTTTTTAATACTGGCAAGTTTATTAACTGCAGGAGCGGTCAGCTTCTCCGGAACCATAGGGTTTGTTGGTCTGGTAGTTCCCCAGGTGGTAGAACTTATTTTTGGTAAGGATTTTCGCCTTTTAATACCTTTATCAACCTTAGCCGGAGCTATCCTCCTGGTTTTTGCTGATGCTTTGGCCCGGAGTATTTTAGCCCCGGCGGAGCTTCCGGTAGGGGTTATTACCGCTTTTATCGGTGCTCCCTTTTTTGCCTATCTTTTTATAAGGCGGGGTTATCATGCTTAAAGGTCTTAATTTGGCCTACGGTTACGGCAACATCACTCTGTTTGAGGGGATAAATATTGAAGTCCACCCGGGCAAGTTTACTGTAATTATAGGCCCTAATGGTGCCGGGAAAACAACGTTGTTAAAAATTCTGGCAGGTTTATTAAAACCGAAGTACGGTACGGTACAACTAAACGAAAAAGAAATATTTTTGCTACCGGCAAAGGTGCGGGCCCGGATGCTGGCGTATGTACCCCAGGAACCCGAAACTTTACGGGATTATTCGGTCTGGGATACGGTAATGATGGGAAGGTACCCTTATCAGGGATTTTTAGGGTTAGAGACTAATAAAGATTTTCAAGCGGTAAAAAAAGCTATAGAAACGGTAGGTTTAGCCGGTTACGAGGAACGAACCCTTTTGTCCCTTTCGGGAGGGGAAAGGCAGAGGGTTTATCTTGCCCGGGCTTTGGCCCAGGAAGCCGACTATATCCTCTTAGATGAGCCCACCAATCACCTGGATTTATTTTATCAGGTAAAAATACTATCTCTTTTAAAAGATTTAGCGGCTCAGGGAATTGGCGTTTTAGCGGTTCTTCATGATTTAAACTTGGCTTCCTTTTTTGCTGATAAGCTCTACTTATTTTCGGCAGGGAAACTTATTACCGGCGAGGCGAAAGATGTTTTAACCTTCGAAAACATTTATAAAGCTTATCAGGAACCAGCACTTGTTGTGAATCACCCGGTTTTAAACATTCCGCAGATACTGCCGTTAATAGTTAATAGAGTTAGTGACGGCAAGAAAAAGGTGCATATCATAGGCGGTGGAGGGATGGCTGGGAGCATAATGCTCCGGGAAAGCCAGCAGGGAGCGAAAATCTCAGCGGGGGTTTTAAATAAAAGCGATAGTGACTGGCAGACAGCAAAAGCACTTGGGGCAGAAGTGGTGGAGGAAGAGCCTTTCTCGCCCATTTCCGAGGAAAGCTACCAGCGGCTTTTGGAGGTCATAAAGAAGGCGGATAAGATTGTGGTAGCTCCAGTACCAATAGGGCCGGGAAATCTAAAAAATATTGAAGCCCTTTTAGAAGTGGAACCGAAAAAAATTTTTATAGTAAAGCCGGAAGAAATGGAGAAAAGGGATTACTCCGGAGGAAGGGCTACTTATATTGTTAATTCCCTTATAAAGGCCGGCGCCCAAAGGTATCCCGAGGCTTAAACTGTGATAAAAGTCATAGCTATAAAAGAAAAGCCCAGGTTAAAATAAAGAAAAAACAAAAGGGGAAGAAGAAGATGCGCTGGACGAAAGAAGCGTTAGAGTACATGAATAACGTTCCCTTTTTTGTGCGGGAAAAAGCCAAGAAGAAGGTAGAGGAGTGGGCGAAGCAAAAGGGTGTAGAGGAGATCACGGTAAATGAAGTAATGGAAGCCCGGGGGAAAATGACCGCCAGGGATGTAAGCGACCCGAAACCGCAAAAACCCAAAATTGCGGTGGTGCGGTGTCATATTGTTTCCGAGGTTTGTCCAGGAATTGGTTGTTTTAATAGCTTTAATAAAAGGGAGCAGCAGTTTGCCCGCTATGGGCCTGAGGCAGAAATTATCGGCTTTTTCACCTGCGGTGGTTGCTCCGGGCGCCGCGTTTCCAGGCTTATTGAAAAACTTCTCCCTTATGAATTAACGCACGTTCATTTAAGTTCCTGTATGTTGTTAGACGGAGATTATCCCAGGTGTCCTTTCAAAGAGCAAATTAAAAAAACTATTTTGGCAAAAGGTGTAGAGGTAGTTGAAGGAACCCACCATTAGAACCCTGCAGTTGCAGGGTTTTTGTTTTATATTTTTACTTTTTTATATTTTACTTAGTATTAGTATATTTTTGCTTGGCATAATAATATAAACTAAGTAGATAATAAAACTCCAAAATACCTTTAAATAAAGAAAATACGACAATTTTCGACAAATTTTATTTATATTGAAAAAATATAAAATATATTGTAAAATACCTTAGAAAGCTTGATTTTTTCAGGGGGAAAATTCATGCAGCTTACAAAACAGGGGGAATATGCTTTAATTGCCTTGATGGATCTGGCAAAACTGCCTAAAGGCCAGGTAGTACCGGTAAAAACCCTGGCGGAAAGGCTGATGTTGCCGGAGGCTTTTTTAGCAAAAATCGTGCAGTCTTTGGTTAAAGCAGGCCTTGTCTATACAGTAAAAGGACCGCAGGGGGGTGTTGTCCTCCTGAAAGATCCGGAAAAGATTACTGTTTTGGAAGTAGTTGAAGCGGTGGAGGGACCGATAGTTTTAAGTCAGTGTATTAACCATCCGGATATTTGTGAGAAAGTGGAAATTTGCCCGTTACATAAGATTTGGCATAAAGTTCAGCAAAAATTAATTGAGGAGTTTTCCTCTCATAATCTTTTAACGCTTTCCAAAGAAGGCCAGTTAAGTGGCTTTTTAGCGGAGTAGCTTATGAATCCCTTTGACGACCGTTCTAAACTTTCTTTATATGGAATTATTTTTTTACTTTTAGCCTTGGTTTGCTATTTATGGTGGACCGGGCCGGAATCACCTCCGCTTAAGGAAACAGCCGAGCAGGAAGTTATTACCAGGGAGGTTACCCCAAAGGGAACGGCGGTTGTTCATGTGGCCGGAGCGGTTTATAAACCCGGTGTTTATGTTTTAGAAGAAGGCGCCCGGGTAAAGGATGCCATAGAAAAAGCGCGGGGAATGTTACCTTTAGCCGACGACAGCAGTATTAACCTGGCGGCTAAGGTAAGCGATGGGCAAAAAATCTATATTCCCTTTAAAAATGAGACAACAACGGCTTCAGCTTCGACCAACAAGGCGTTTGGCCAGCAAAATGCTCTAAAGGGCTCCGGCGGCCAGGAAGCAAAAGTAAATATCAATACCGCAACCGCCGAAGAGCTGGATAAACTACCGGGAGTTGGCCCTGCCACGGCAGCTAAGATTATTGAATACCGGGAGCAAAATGGGCCCTTTGCGACTATTGAGGATCTAAAAAAAGTTAAGGGCATAGGGGACAAAAAGTTTGAAACGCTAAAAGATTATATTACGGTTAATTAGAGGGGAATATGGAAATTTATCTTGCTTTCATTTTTTACATACTGGGAATTATCGTAGCCGATCAGGGTTTTATCCCTTTTCGGCTATTTCTGTATTTGGCCTTATTGTTTATGCTTTTATATCTTGTTTTACCCCGGGAACGCAAAAGCTTAGCCGTTCTTTTAGTAGCTTTTATGCTTCTTGGAGGGGTAAACCTAAATCTTCATGTGAGTCCGGGTTTTCGGGAAGGGGAATATCGGGGAATTTGCCGTGTGGTGGAAGGGTCTACCGTAAAAAATGATAAAAACAGTTTTAAAGTAGTGGATTTAAAAACCAAAGAAACCTATTTAGTCCGGGAAAAAGAAATGGTTTTAAGGCTTCCGGGAGATATTTTAAAAATTACCGGAAGTTTCCTAAAACCAATTCCTCCGCAAAATCCCGGCGAGTTTAACTATCCAAGTTATTTAAGACGGCAAGGAATTTATGGGGTTTTAAACGCTCAAACCGCGGAAAAAATCGGGGGTAACTTTTCTTTTCTTCGGCCCTTTGCAGCAGTAAAAAATTTTCTTAAAGAAAGGTTAAATACCTATTCTCCCGAAACTGCGGCGTTATTAAAAGGTTTGTATTTAGGGGACGATGAGGAAATTTCCCCGGAGGTTTACGATAGTTTTGCGAAAACCGGGGTCGTGCACATTTTAAGTGTCAGCGGCCTGCATTTGGGGTTGGTGGCGGGGGCAATTTATTTTTTGGGAAAGGGGTTACGGCTTTCCCGGCAATGGCAAAACCTTTTTACAATAATTTTTTGCTTTTTTTATACCGCCCTGACCGGTTTTAACCCGGCAACGGTGCGGGCCTTTTTAATGCTGGTGTTTTTGGTCGGGGCTTTTTTCTTGGGGCGGGATTATCAGCCGGTTTATCACTTATTTTTAAGTGCCTTTTTTTATCTTTTAATAAAACCTCAGGAGCTTTTTTCGGCGGGTTTTCTCTTATCGTATTTAGCAACCCTGGGGATATTTTTAATAGGTTTACCTTTAGCGGAAAAATTAAAGTTGTATTTACCTTCTTATTTGGCCGACACTATTGGAGTTACGGTTGGTGCGCAAATTTTAACCGAGCCAATTGTATTTTATCATTATTCCCTCTTTGCTACCCTTTCAATTATAGCCAATCTTTTAGTAGTTCCCCTTACCGGTATTATTATGGCTTCCGGAATTTTCGGTTTATTTTTATCTCCCTTAAGACATCTAACTGAACTACTAACGGTGTTTACTTTAAATATGAACAGTCAAATGGCTTTAATTCCCGGGGCGACAATAGCAGTAAAAAAGCCTTTTTTTACATTAATTTTTCTTTTTTATTGCGGGTTATTTTTAGGATATTTTTGGTTGGTAAAAAAAGAAAAGATCGATATTGTAAAATTCTGTGTAATTGCCTTTTTAATTTTAGGTATATTTTTAGTACCAAAAGAGCACGGAAAAACTGTTTTTCTTGCCGTCGGCCAGGGGGATGCAGCGGTAATTCATACTTTGCGCGGACGCACGATTGTGGTGGATACCGGACCAAAAAACGAAAATTATGATGCGGGAAGAAAAGTTTTAGCATATCTTCGCCAAAGTGGCACGGGGGTTATAGACCTTTTAGTGTTGACCCATCCCCATAATGACCATTACGGGGGTGCAGAAACGCTTATCCAGAGTGCCACGGTAAAGGCGGTCTTAATTTCTCCATATTTAGGGGAAGACCAGGAATACCTGGAACTTTTAAATTTACTCCGGTTAAGAAAAATAAGAATTTATTATGCTAAAACTTCTGCCGTTATTAGTTTGGATGATGTTTCTTTACGGATATTAGGACCGGAAAGAATCTATTCCGGTACCCGCTCAGACCCCAATAACAACAGTGTAGTGCTGGCGGGTAAAATAGGCCGGAAAACCTACTTTTTTGGGGCGGACATCGAGAGAGAAGCGGAAGAAGATCTGGAAAACCAACTTCGGGCTTATTATGAAGTGGTAAAAATCCCCCATCATGGTAGTAACTTTTTTTCAGAAAGCTTTATGGAAAAGTTAAAATTTGGTTATGGAGTTATTTCCGTTGGTCAAAATAACCTTTATGGTTTTCCCGGGGATAAGCTTTTAGCGGCTCTAAAAGGTAAGGGAAAGCTTTGGCGTACCGACCTTGAGGGGGCTTTAGTTGTCGAAAATTATTAAGTTGTATTAAAATTAAAGAAAAAAGTACCGGGGTGGAAGGATGATTGATTTAACACCTCTTTTGACTTATTATTATCTTGCTTTACTAACCCAGATGATAGAGCAAATGGAGAGGTTAGAGGCTCTTTCTTCCTCCGAAATCCCTAAAAGCCTGAATTTTGCCGACCTGGTAGCGGCCAAACAAGAAGCGGCGTTATCTCCTTCGGAAAACAAGATAGCCGAAATGGTTCGTGAGCTTTCGCAAAAATATGAAGTACCTTATTCATTAGTCATGGCGGTTATTAAGCAGGAATCGAACTTTAACCCCAATGCTACATCCCCCCGGGGAGCCATGGGCCTGATGCAGTTAATGCCCGGAACGGCACGGATGTTAGGGGTCGAGAATCCTTATGACCCCAGAGAGAACTTAGAGGGGGGTATTAAATATTTAAAGTCTCTTTTAGACTGGTTTGGTGACGTGGAACTTGCCCTGGCGGCCTATAATGCCGGACCGGGCAATGTAAGAAAATATAACGGCATTCCACCCTTTGCGGAAACAAAGGATTACGTCCAAAAGGTGTTAAGGTGGCAGAAGTTTTATCAAGGAGACGAGAGAAATGATAGCTTACGAACGGTTTAAAAATGCCTTAACCCGAGGGGTTTTAAAACCCCTTTACCTTTTTTCCGGAGAAGAGCGGTATTTTAAAGAGCGGCTTTTTGGAGAAATTAAAAAATATTTAGGAAGCAACCACGAGTTTAACTATGAAGAGCTGGATGGTCAGGAAGTTCTCCCTGAAGAAGTGGTAGCCAAGGCAGAAACGGTATCATTTTTTGGGCAAAGGTTCATTGTAGTGAAAAACTGTCGCTTTTTTTCCGGAAAACATGACGAGGAACCGCTTTTAAATTACCTGAAAAACCCGGCACCCCAGGCGGTGGTTATTTTTTCCACAGAACTTCCTATTGATAAGAAAAAGAAAATCTATCAGGAGTTTTTAAAAAATGGTGAGGAGATTGAATTTTCCCGGTTAGATGAAAAAGAAGTCCAGGAACTAATTAAAACCTGGGCGGACCGGGCAGGCTTTAATCTCGAACGGGAAGCGTTGATAGTTTTAGCTCAGAGTTACGGGCAGAATTTAGTGGAGTTAGAAAAAGAGTTTAAAAAATTGGTTTTATATAAACTTTCGGAAAAGACCATTACTTTAAAGGATGTTTTGGAGGTTTCCGGCCAGGATCAAGAAATCTCGGTTTTTTATCTTGTTGAAGAACTACTCTCCGGGAAAATAAACCGACCCAAGCTAAAAGAACGGCTTACCAATCAGGAAGAAGCGGTTAAATTTACCGGGCTTGTGGCAAAAAACTTAAGGCAAATCTATACCGTAAAAGTTCTTCAGCAAAAAGGTAAAACACTGCAGGAAATTGCGAAAATTACCGGCATTCCCGAATGGCTGGTAAAAAAAACCTTAAGAAGTGCGGTGCACTTAAGTCAGGAAAAACTGAAAAAAGGAATTACTGCCCTGGCGGATCTTGATGTAAAAATAAAATCCGGTGAAAGGGAGTTAACCGGATTATTTGAGAGATTTTTTCTATTAATGAAAAAATAAAAACCCGGAGTATCAGCCGGGTATTTTTTAGGATGCTTTATAAACGGAATTGAATTTCCGGGTGAGCCGGGATTTTTTTCTGGAGGCGGTATTTTTATGAATAACACCTTTGGTTACCGCTTTATCTAAAGCCCGTACAGCCTGCCGTAAAAGCTCCCTTGCTTCTTCGGCGGGTTTTACTTTAAGGGCCATCTCAAACTTTTTAATTGCAGTCTTAACAGCCGAACGGATAGCTTTATTGCGCATGGTTCTTTTCCGGATAATTAAAATCCGCTTCTTTGCTGACTTAGTATTTGCCACCAATCTCACCTCCTAACAGCAAGTATTCTACCAGAGATATCAAAAAAATGCAAGAATACCTTCTTGTTTTTTTTTGCCCTATCTAACCATAAATTGTATAACATGCAAAATTATAGGAAATCCTTTTATAAGGAGGTGAAATGTAAATGGGAATAATTATAAAAATCCTGATTTCGGCAATAGCGTTAATTGGTGTTAGCATTTTTACTCCGGGTTTTTCCGTAAAGGGCGGCGTAATTGGGGCTGTGGTAGCTGCCTTAGTAATATCTTTCTTAAACTACTTGGCCGAAAAAATAATAGGAGAGAAAGGAAAGGGCTTTACCGGTTTTGTGGTGGCGGTTTTAATTCTTCTCCTTGCCCGGTATATAGTTCCCCAGTACCTGCAGGTTACTTTACCGGGAGCGATTATAGCGGCAATAATCATTGGTTTGGTGGATCGCTTTATTCCAACGACCCTGAGGTGAATCATAATTTTTCGGAGGGCTTCATATATTTTTTTTACAAAAATAAAACCGGGGAGTAGCGAAAAAATGGAATACCGGGCAAAAGCACAACGGGGAACTGCTGTAAGTTTATTTTTACTAATTTACGCTCTTTTGTTGGGGATAACCGCTACCGTTGTGCCTCCTGAAACTTCCGGGTTAGTATTTGAGGGGATAAAAAATAGTGCGCTTATAGAAGTATTAAAAGAAAACCTCTGGGAAGAAAACCCTCGGGGATATTTGCAAAAAACTTTGGGTTTTAAGCAGAAAAACGATGAAGAAGGAAATTTAAGTCAGGAGTATGCCCTCTGGCTTTTAACCGGCGCCAGAGTTAACGATCCGTACTCTCTTATGCTGGCGGGGTATCCGGTTTTAAATGGTGGGGAAGAGAAGTTCGGTGACATCGATGAGGGAGAAGATTTGCCGGCTTTGCCGGGAGAGCCGTTGGTAGGGATTTTTTGTACCCATGCCGGTGAGAGTTATGAAGGGGATGGTGGACGGGAGAGGGCCCCCAAAGGGGAGAAAGGAGAGGTTTTAGATGTCGCCCGGGAGCTTTCCCAAAAGCTTGAGGAAAAAGGAATAAAAACAATTTTAATTGAAAAGGTTCATGATACCGATTACAATCGTTCCTACAGCGAAGCCAAAAAGACTGTTCTTGATTTGTTAGCAATCAAGAGCTTAAAACTTCTTGTAGATGTTCACCGGGACTCCGAGGCTTCTCCCAGGTACCGTACGGTAAACGTCATGGGTGAAGAGTTAGCACCGATTATCTTTGTAATTGGTAAAGGAGAACGTTTACCCCAGCCCCATTGGCAGGAAAACGAGCTGGTGACCAAAAAAATTATTGCCGAAACCGAAACTATTTATCCCGGCCTAATCCGGGGAATAAGGTATAAGTCCGGAAGATTTAATCAGCATTTATCCAGTCACCTGGTTTTGGTGGAAATCGGCAATGTAAGTAACTCTTTGGTCCAGGCCAAAAAATCGGCCGACCTTCTGGCCGAAGGTATTGCTCGTTATTTACTGCGTTAAAGCCAGTTTTTCTGGCTTTATTTTTTTTCCTTTACAAATTAAAAAAAAGTGATATATTTTTTAAAGGATTTAAATTTAAAGGGAAGGGCTATTGGGGTTATGAGTACCAGAAAAAACGTTGCTAAAGCTGCAGGGATAATCCTAGCTTTGGGAATTGTTTCGCGGATCTTGGGTTTTGTACGGGAACAATTGCTGGCGGTAAAATTTGGGGCTACAGGGATAAGTGATGCTTATGTAGCGGCTTTTACCATACCGGATTTCCTTTACAATTTACTGGTGGGAGGAGCGCTAAGTGCCGCCTTTATTCCGGTTTTTTCTTCGTATTTAGCCAGGGACGAAGAGGAAGAAGCCTGGAAAATGGCCAGCACGGTCATAAATTTAGTAATAATAATTATGCTTTTTTGTATTGGCCTTGGTTTTTTGTTTACACCGGAACTGGTAAAACTTGTAGCTCACAAATTTACCGGAGAAAGGCTAAATACTACCATAAAACTTACCCGGATAATGCTACCGTCGGTTTTATTTACGGGATTAAACGGTTTTTTAATGGGAATGTTAAATTCCTACCAGCATTTTTTTACTCCGGCCCTGGGTAGTGTAATATATAACATAGTGATAATTCTTTTCGGCTATTTCTTAGCCGGCAAGTTGGGAATTACCTCCTTTGCTCTCGGGGTTGTGGCCGGGATGGTTTTAAATTTCATGGTACAGCTTCCAAGCTTAGCCCGGTACGGGTTAAAATATCGGCCTATTATCGATATCCACCATCCCGGAGTAGTAAAAATGGCTCAATTGATGATTCCTACCCTGTTGGGATTGGCGGTAAGCCAGATTAACCTAATCGTTAACCAAAATCTTGCTTCGGGATTGTCGGAAGGAAGCATTATGGCTTTAAGGCTGGCCAATCGTTTGATGTATCTTCCTCTGGGGTTATTTGCTTCTGCAATAAGCATGGCTATTTTTCCAACTATGACCGGCTTTGCTGCCCGGGGAGAAATGGATAATTTTAAAAAAAGCGTAGCTATGGGGATAAAATCAATATGGTTTATTATCCTGCCAGCTCAGGTGGGTCTGATGGTTTTAAGCGTGCCGATTGTGCGGCTTTTATTTGAGATGGGAGAGTTTACCCCGGCAATGACCAGAGCGACGGCCTGGGCGCTGGTCTTTTACTGCGTTGGACTTTTTGCCCACTCAGCTTTGCAGGTGGTTTTACGGGGATTTTATTCCCTGCACGACACGATTACGCCGGTTACTACCAGCCTTTTAACCATCTTTTTAAACTATCTATTAAACGTGGCCTTTATCCGCTACCTGGGTCATGGAGGGCTTGCTTTGGGTTTTTCGTTAACGGGCATATTTAACTTTGCTGTTTTGCTGTGGCTTTTCCGTCGCAAAGTTGGCTCAATTTACGGGAAAGACATTTTAATTTCCGGAGTTAAATCGCTTTTGGCTTCGTTATTAATGGGAGTAACGGCCTATTTAATTGCCGGTGAGCTATCCGGATTTGCTGTAACCAAACACGGGCAATTAATTCAAGTTGGTGCGGCAATTGCAGGGGCAGTAGTGGTATATGCGGCCACCACTTTGCTTTTAAAAATGGAAGAAGCGCTGTTTTTCTTAAATTTAATCCGGAAAAAAGTTTAGTGGAGGTTTATTATGCCCAAACGCCAGGAGTTAATCAGGAATTTTTGTATTATTGCCCATATTGACCACGGAAAGTCTACCTTAGCGGACAGGCTTATAGAGTTTACCGGTGCTTTATCGGAGCGCGAGTTAAAAGAGCAGGTTTTGGACCAGATGGAATTGGAGCGGGAACGGGGTATAACCATTAAAGCTCAAGCCGTAAAACTTACCTATAAAGCCAAGGATGGGAATACCTATTACCTGAACCTTATTGATACGCCGGGCCATGTGGATTTTACTTATGAAGTATCCCGCAGCTTAGCCGCTTGCGAAGGGGCCCTTTTGGTGGTGGATGCTTCGCAAGGAATAGAAGCCCAGACCCTGGCTAACGTTTACCTGGCCATGGAGCACGATTTAGAGCTCATTCCGGTGGTAAATAAGATAGACTTGCCTAATGCCGAGCCGGAAAGGGTCTTAAAGGAGATAGAAGACGTTATTGGCCTTGATACCAGTGAGGCCATTTTAGCTTCAGCCAAGACCGGTCAGGGGATAGAGGAAGTATTAGAAGCTATTGTGAAAAGGATCCCACCCCCCAGAGGGGATGAGGAAAAGCCCTTAAAAGCTTTAATCTTCGACTCCCATTACGACCCTTACAAAGGAGTTATAGCTTATATTCGTTTGGTTGATGGCTTTATAAAGCCGGGAATGAAAATAAAAATGATGAGCAATGATAAGGAGTTTGAAGTTACCGAGGTGGGCATTTTTAAGCCTTACCTTACCCCGGTGGAGGGGCTCTGGGCCGGGGAAGTGGGATTTATTGCTGCGGGGATAAAAAACGTGCGCGACTGCCGGGTAGGAGATACCATTACCAGTGCTGAAAACCCGGCTAAAGAACCGCTTCCCGGTTATAAGCAGGTCAAACCGATGGTTTTCTGTGGCCTGTATCCGGTAGAATCCAATCAGTACGAGGACTTAAGGGATGCTTTGGAAAAGCTAAAATTAAACGATGCTTCGCTAACTTTTGAACCGGAAACGTCGGTGGCCCTGGGTTTTGGTTTTAGGTGCGGCTTTTTGGGGCTTTTACACATGGAAATAATTCAGGAGCGTTTAGAGCGGGAGTACGGCTTAAACCTTATTACTACCGCTCCCAACGTTGTTTACCGGGTGGTGCAAACTAACGGCGAAGTTCTGGAGATTGATAATCCGGCAAAACTGCCTCCTGCGGGGAAGATTGACCACATTGAAGAGCCGTATGTGAAAGCAACCATCATGGTTCCCAAGGAATTTGTGGGAAATATCATGGATTTGTGCATTGAACGCCGGGGTGTCTTTATAAATATGGAATACCTTTCGGAAAACCGGGTAATGCTCACTTACGATTTGCCCCTGGCGGAAATTATTTATGACTTTTTTGACCAGTTAAAATCCCGTTCTAAGGGTTATGCCTCTCTGGATTATGAATTTATCGGCTATCGCCCCGGGGATCTGGTAAAGATGGATATTTTAATTGCCGGAGAGCCGGTGGATGCGCTTTCCATCATTGTTCATGAGGATAAAGCTTACTACCGGGGGCGACAGTTGGTTGAAAAACTGCGGGAGTTGATTCCCCGCCACCTTTTTGAAATTCCTATCCAGGCGGCAATTGGCTCGCGGGTAATTGCCCGGGAGACGGTCAAAGCTTTAAGAAAAGATGTTTTGGCTAAATGTTACGGCGGCGATGTTACCCGGAAGAAAAAGCTTTTGGAAAAGCAGAAAGAAGGTAAAAAGCGAATGAAACAAATTGGCAGGGTGGAAATTCCCCAGGAAGCTTTTATGGCGGTGTTGAAAATTGATAATAACAAATAAAGCTCAGGCCCTTTACCTGCATATGCCTTTTTGTCTTAAGAAGTGCCATTACTGTGCTTTTACCTCTTTTCCCGCGCCGGCGGGTGAAGGGGTATTTTCGTATTTAAGCTTAATAAAGAAAGAATTGGAATGGCGAAAAGATTTTTTAGCGCCTCTCCAGACCATTTATGTGGGCGGGGGAACGCCAACTTCCCTTTCGCTGAACGCTTTAGAAAAACTGGGGGAAATTATCTCGCCGTATATTTCCGATAAGCTTTTGGAGTTTACCGTTGAAGCCAATCCGGGAACGTTAAATAGGGAAAAAATTCGCTTTTTAAAAGATTTAGGAGTCAATCGTGTAAGCCTTGGGGCCCAATCTTTTAATGATGAGATTCTTTTAAAAATGGGTAGAGCCCATACTGCTGCTCAAACGCTGGATGCGTACAATTTATTGAGGGAAGAGGGCATAAACAATTTAAACCTGGACTTAATTATCGGTTATCCCGAGGGGCGCAAAAGCTTTATAAACACTGTAAAAACGGCCATAAGCTTAAAGCCGGAACATATTTCTTTATACGATTTAAAGGTAGAAGAAAATACCCGCCTTTATGAAGAAGTAGCAAAGGGTGAAATAATACTTCCGGAAGAGGATGAAGTAGTTTTATATTGGGAGGAAGCGATTAATCTTTTAGAGGAAAACGGTTACGAACGGTACGAAATTGCTAACTTTGCTCGAAATCAGCAGTATTCCCGTCACAACCTTACTTACTGGGAAAATAAACCTTATCTTGGCATTGGCCTTGCTGCCCATAGCAAGGTAGGCCTGTACCGGTTCTGGAATCCGAATACGATGCTGGAGTACCGGGAAATGCTTTTAACAGGAAAAAATTACGGAGAGGAAAAATTAACTTTAGAAGAAGATGCCAAAGAAGAAATAATTTTAAGATTAAGGTTAAAAACCGGGCTAAATCTTCAGGAGTTTCAAAAAAAATACCGGCGGGACTTTATGGCAGAGTTTGGCGATAAAATCCAAAAATTTATCGAACTTGGTCTGCTTTTCCTTGAAGATGATAGGCTTTTTTTAACCCGCAAGGGGAGTTTTGTAGCCAACACTGTATTAATTGAGTTTATCTAAACTTGACAAAAAACACTTGACAGTGCTATTTTTAATTTGAAGTTAGCACTCAACAAAAGAGAGTGCTAACAAAAAGGGGTGAAGCGGTATGATTGATGAGCGGAAAAGAAAAATTTTAATGGCAATAGTTCAGGACTACATCTCTACCGCTGAACCGGTAGGCTCAAGAACTATTGCCAAAAAATACGACCTGGGTATTAGCCCGGCAACCATCAGGAATGAAATGGCAGATTTAGAAGAAATGGGCTATTTAGAGCAGCCCCATACCAGTGCCGGGAGAATTCCTTCGGTTTTGGGCTACCGCTATTACGTCGACTACCTTATGGAAAAACCCTCTTTGAGCCGCGAAGAAGAAGAATTTATCCGGAAAGTTTATGAAGATAAAATCAACAGCATTGGTGATTTGCTGGAAAAAACGGGCAAAGTTTTGTCCAGCCTTACCCGTTATACCGCCGTTGTGCTTTCTCCGGAGGCAGGAAAAGTACCGTTAAAACACCTGCAGTTAGTGCTTTTACAGCCGGGGAAGGTATTGTTAATTATTGTATTAGAAGATGGGACCTTACACCATCGGGCTTTTGAAGTGCCCGGGGATATTACTGCTCAGGATTTAGAAAAAGTTTCAGCAATTTTAAATGCTAAACTTTACGGAGTAAATCCCGAAAAGATTCGTTATTCGCTTATTAAAGAAATATACTACGAATTAGCCCAGCACCAGAATTTAATTAATATTACTTTAGAATTAATCAGTAATTTAAACCAAGATAATCAGGAACATAAGATAATCTTGGGCGGACTAATTAACCTTTTTAACCAGCCGGAGTTTAAAAATGTGGAAAAGGTAAAAACCTTATTAAGCATATTGGAACAGGAAGAGAAAATAAGGGAAATCTTTTCCCAGTTAAATGTTGGGGTCAACGTGAAAATCGGGAGCGAGTTAAATTTAAAAGAAATTGAAGACTGCAGCATGATTGCTGCCGGCTACTTTTCCTACGGAAATAGCGTGGGCTTTATAGGAGTTTTAGGACCTACGCGTATGGAATACGCTAAAACCGTGGCGACGGTGGAGTTTTTAAGCAAGTACTTGTCGGAAATTATTGGTAATAAAAACTTTTAACAGGAGGATTTAAGGTTGAAAAAAGAAAACCAAACCCAGGAAATTGAAGAACGCTATCAGGCCCTTTTTTCCAATGCAGCAGCGGTAAAAGCCTTAACCCAGGTGGTGGCCAATAGCTTGGGACCCAAGGGCCTGGATGCGATGTTAGTGGATAGATTTGGGGAAGTGGTGGTTACCAACGACGGAGTAACGATTTTGACTTTAATGGATGCCCAGCATCCGGCAGCCCGAATGGTCGTTAATATGGCCCGGGCTCAGGAGAGGGAAGTGGGGGATGGTACTACTACGGCTGCAGTTTTAGCCGGAGCGCTGGTTTCTGAAGGAGTAAACCAAATTTTAAAAGGGGTTCCGGTTTCCAAAGTTTTAGCGGGAATGAACCGGGCGTTAAATCACGCTCTTTTCCTCATAAGAAAAAGTGCGATTAAGGTAGGAAGTATTACCGACGACAGGCTATTGGCGGCGGCCAAAATTGCCGGACGGGGTGATGAAAGGGTTGCTGCTATCCTGCGGGATGCGGCAGCAATGTTAGAAGATAAACTTCAAGATCCCGGGTTTAAATTAGCCGATTTGGTCTTGGCAAAAGTTGGGGCCGATACTGCGCTTATTCCGGGAGTGGTTATTAATAAGTCGCCCTTATGGGAGGAAGGATCACAAAAACTTCAGGAAGTTCGCCTTTTGGTTCTCGATGATGGTCTTTATCCCGAAGAAGTAGAAGAAGAAGCCCTTGCTTCCGAAGCCGGATTTGAGCAGTATTTAAAAAACCAGAAAATATTTCAGGAAAATCTCAAAAAACTAAAAGAATTAGGGGTCAAACTAATCTTATTGACCCGGGGAATCAGCGATATTGCCGAAGAGTTTTGTTACGAAAATGAAATAATGGTTATTACCCGCATTACCCAGAAGGAATTAAAAAGGGTTTTAGAGTTTACCGGAGCCCGGGCGGCCAAAAGAACTTCTTTAAATAAGCCGGTAGAAGAGTTGCAGAAAATGCTGGGTTATGCTCGAACCTGCTTTTATGATTCCCGGCTGGATTTTACCATTATTGAAGGAGGCGCCGGAAAGGCTACCGCCACGGTTTTAATTGGAGCGGCTACCGATGAGGTGGTGGATGAACAGGAAAGAATTGCTAAAGATGCGGCCGGAAGTTTTGCCGCTGCTTATCGCTCCGGGGTTTTGCCCGGAGGGGGAGCTTTCTTCCTCTACTTAAGCCGGGAAGTGGAAAGCCTGAAAAATCGCTTGCCCGGTATGGAAAGCTACGGTGTTATGGCTTTTTCTGAAGCTCTTAAAGTTCCCTTTCGGGTGATGGCGGAGAATGCCGGTTTTAACGGGCTGGAAAAGTTGGGGGACTTAATGACCCTGCAGGTCCAAAAAAATAACTACGCTTTGGGATTAGATTTTGAAACCGGTGAGTTTATCGATATGATAGCCGGCGGAGTGGTTGATCCTGCTGAAGTGGTTTACCAGGCAGTAAAAAATGCCAGCGAGGTAGCTATTTCGTTATTGAAAATTAATACCATAATTAAAATGAAAGATTACGAAGTTTTAAAGGAAGGGGAGCAGGAAGATGGAGGAAAAAGATAAAGAGGAAAAAGTAACCGGAGAAAATTTGGAACCGGAAGATAAAAATTTGGAACAGGAAGATAAAGAGGAGGTTGTCGGGCCCCAGGAGGAACAACAAATTGATGAGGCCAAAAATTGGGAAGAAGAATACAATAAGCTTTTGGATGAACATAACCGCTTAAAAAATCAGTATTTAAGGTTATATGCCGATTTTGATAATTACCGGAAAAGAACCCAGAGAGAAAAAGAGGAGCTTTTAAAGTACGAGGGAATTGAGTTTCTAAAAAAACTCCTGCCGGTGCTTGATAATTTTGAAAGGGCTTTAAAGGAAAAAGACACTGATCCGCAAAAAGTGATTGAAGGAGTTGAGCTTACGCACCGGCAGTTACTGGAAATTTTAAACCAGCATGAAGTAAAAGCGATAGAAGCTCAAGGTCAGCCGTTTAATCCCGAACTCCACGAAGCTTTAATGGTGGAGGTACGGGAGGATTTAGAAGAAAATACCGTAATTGAGGAGCTGGTAAAAGGGTATTTTTATAAAGATAAGGTTTTAAGACCTGCTTTGGTAAAAGTTTCGAAAAAACAATAACTTAAAGGGGGTAGAGATAATGGGTAGAATTGTTGGTATTGACCTTGGAACTACAAACTCCTGTATTGCGGTAATGGAAGGTGGAGAAGTAATCGTTATTCCCAATGCTGAAGGTGGTCGCACCACTCCTTCGGTGGTGGCTTTTGGCAAAAACGGGGAGCGGATTGTTGGTCAGGTAGCTAAACGCCAGGCTATTACCAATCCGGAACGCACGGTAATTTCCATTAAGCGGCATATGGGGACCAATTACCGGGTAAAAATTGACGATAAAGAATATACTCCCCAGGAAATTTCCGCAATGATTTTGCAAAAGTTAAAGCAGGATGCGGAGGCTTACCTGGGAGAAAAAATTGAGAAAGCCGTAATAACCGTACCGGCTTACTTTACCGATGCTCAGCGGCAAGCTACTAAAGATGCCGGAAGAATTGCCGGCCTTGAGGTGCTAAGAATCATTAACGAGCCTACGGCAGCCGCTTTGGCTTACGGCCTTGATAAAGAAGGGGAACAAACTATCTTGGTTTACGACCTGGGCGGTGGAACCTTTGACGTTTCCATTTTGGAAATTGGCGATGGCGTGTTTGAAGTTAAAGCCACTGCCGGTAACAACCGCCTGGGTGGAGACGATTTTGACCAGCGAATTATCGATTGGCTGGTGGAAAACTTTAAAAAAGAACACGGCATTGATTTAAGAAACGATAAAATGGCCATGCAGCGGCTAAAAGAAGCGGCGGAGAAAGCCAAAATTGAATTATCGGGGGTACTGGAAACCCAGATTAATCTTCCGTTTATCGCCGCAAACCAAAACGGACCGTTGCATATTGATGTTACCTTAACCCGGGCCAAATTTAACGAATTAACCGCTGACCTGGTGGAAGCTACCATGGGTCCCACCCGGCAGGCTTTAGCCGATGCCGGCCTTAAGCCCGAAGATATCGATAAAATCCTGTTGGTGGGAGGATCCACCCGGATACCGGCGGTTCAAGAAGCAATCCGCAAGTTCTTTAACAAAGAGCTCCATAAAGGGATTAACCCCGATGAATGCGTAGCCATTGGGGCGGCAATTCAAGCGGCAGTGCTGGCGGGAGAAGTTAAAGACGTAGTTCTATTGGACGTAACGCCCCTTTCCCTGGGGATTGAAACCCTGGGTGGAGTGTTTACCAAGTTAATTGAAAGAAACACCACGATACCAACTTCGAAGAGCCAGATTTTTACTACTGCCGCCGACAACCAGACTTCGGTGGAAATTCACGTCCTGCAGGGCGAACGGCCGATGGCTGCCGATAACGTCTCTTTGGGTAGATTTACCTTAACCGGTATTCCACCGGCTCCCCGCGGAGTACCGCAAATTGAAGTCCGCTTTGATATCGACGTAAACGGTATTGTCCACGTTTCCGCCAAAGATCTGGGTACCGGTCGGGAGCAAAGTATTACCATAACCAATACCAGCAATCTGTCGGAAGCGGAGATTAAGCGGATGGTGGAAGAAGCGGAACGGTACGCGGAAGAAGACCGGAAACGGAAAGAAGAGGTCGAAACCCGCAATCAAGCGGATAGCTTAATTTATCAGGCAGAAAAAACCTTAAAAGACTTTAAGGATAAAGCTAATCCTGATTTAGTGGCAAGAGTCGAGAAAGCCATTGCCGAGTTGCGGGAGGCAATGAACAGTAAAGATGTACAGCTAATGAAAGCGAAAATGGAAGAGTTAACTAAGCCGCTTTATGAGTTAACTTCCAGCATTTATCAGCAGTCCGCAAATCAAAATCAAACTCAAACTGGAACTAATACCCAAGGCAACGTGTATGATGCCGATTACAAGGTAAATGACGATAAATAATTCCCCGCAAAAGGCGGTGAGGTAATTGAAGCGGGATTATTACGAAATTTTAGGGGTGGCAAGAAATGCCACCCCTGAAGAAATAAAGAAAGCTTATCGAAAACTTGCGCGCAAATATCACCCGGACGTGAATAAAGACGACCCAAACGCTGCCGAAAAATTTAAGGAAATTAACGAAGCTTATGAAGTTTTATCCGATCCGGAAAAAAGGGCCCGCTATGACCAATTTGGCCATGCGGGAGTTGACGGGAATTTTGCCGGCCAAGGAGGTTTTGGTGGCGGGGCCGGCATTAATTTTGAAGATATTTTTAGCGGTTTTGGCGGTTTTGGCGACTTATTTGACATGGTTTTTGGGAGCGGCAGAAAAGCCCGGCAGGGCCCGGTACCCGGTGACGATATAGAGGCCGTTTTAGAGCTAACTTTAGAAGAAGCGGTCTTTGGGGGAGAAAAAGAATTAAGAGTTACCAGAACCGAGACCTGCGGTCACTGCCACGGTAACGGGGCCGAACCGGGAACACCAATCATCACCTGTCCCACCTGTCAGGGACGGGGGCAGATCCACCAGGAAGTTAAGACCCTCTTTGGTCGCATGGTAAGAAGTCAGGTCTGCTCTACCTGCCGGGGTGAAGGGAAGATACCGAAAACCCCTTGTCGGGAATGCGGTGGGAGTGGATTGGTGCGGAAGACCCGGTCGATAACGGTAAAAATTCCTCCCGGCATTGACCATGGCCATAGGCTTAGAATTGCCGGAGGGGGTGAAGCGGGTCGCTTTGGTGGGCCTCCAGGAGACCTTTATGTTTATATTAAAATTAAACCGCACAAGCTGTTTAAGCGGGAAAATATCCATTTAAAATTAGAGAAGGAAATTTCCTTTGTTCAGGCGGCATTGGGAGCAAAGGTAGAAATACCAACCATCGATGGGGGTACGGAAATTTTAGAAATTCCCGAAGGAACCCAGACGGGTACCGTATTTACCATTAAAGGAAAAGGTGTACCGGTGGTAAATGGCTCCGGACGGGGAAATCTTTACGTAACGGTCAAAGTAGTTACCCCCACCAAACTAACGGAACGGCAAAAGCAGCTTTTACGGGAGTTTGAGGAGATATCCAAGCAAAAAGAGGAAACCTTTAAAGAAAAATTTAATAAGTTTAAAAACAAATTTGCGTTATAATTAAATAAAAAAGACGGGTGAGGCCTGTGAAATATCTTGAAATTGCGGTGGAAGTGGAAAGCTGTTTCACTGAAACGGTAGCTGATATTTTTTGGGAATTTAATACCGGGGGGGTAAGTATTGAAGACCCCCTTTTGCTTTGGCAGTATATAAACGCTCAGATCTGGGATGCTTATGAATTTCCCGACAGTGTCTTAAAAGCGGAAAGGGCTACGGTACGGGCTTATTTTCCCTTAACGGAAAATATTAACACTCTGTTAAGCCAGATCAATGAAAGGCTTAAATCTCTGGGTATTCCTTTCAACCTTTATTTTCAGGAAGTTGAAGAGGAAAGCTGGGCGAATAGCTGGAAAAAATATTTTAAACCCGTTGAAGTAGGGGAGTTTTTAATAAAACCTACCTGGGAAAAGCTACCTTCGGGCAAAGAAGATAAAAAAATAATAGAAATTGACCCGGGGATGGCTTTCGGAACAGGAACCCACGTTACCACCGCATTGGTTTTAGAGGCCTTACCGAAATACGTTAGCCCGGGCAAAGTAGTGGTGGATGTTGGTACCGGTTCAGGAATATTGGCGATAGCTTCCGCTTTGCTGGGAGCCGAGAAGATTTATGCCTTGGATATAGATCCGGTAGCAGTAAAAGTTGCCCGGGAAAATATTTCTATAAACCGCCTGGAAGATAAGATTACGGTGATAGAAAATGACCTTTTACATGGTTTTAACCAGACCGTTGACGTTATCATCGCTAATATTATTGCGGCGGTAATTAAAGAGTTAGCTTTGGATGCCTACGAAAAATTAGCCACCGGTGGAATTTTTATTGGTTCGGGAATTATTGTAGAAAGAGAAAAGGAAGTTATGGATAAACTTTTGGAAGTTGGTTTTAAAATTATTGAAAGAAAAAACAGTGGTGGTTGGTGCCTTCTGGTTGCCAGAAAGGAGTAGGGTGTAAATGCCGTACTTTTTTCTACCCCCTGGGCAGACCCAGGGGGATTATGCTTATCTTACCGGTGACGATGCTAAACATGTAGCCAAGGTTTTAAGAATAAAGCCCGGGGAAAAACTAACATTACAGGACGACCAGGAGTTTCGCTACTTATGCCAGGTAATAGCGGTAAGAAAAGATTTAGTTCAATTAAAGATTTTGGAGAAAAAAAAGGTTGTAACCAGACCTCCGGTCAATGTAACTTTGGTGCAGGGGGTACCGAAGGGCGATAAAATGGATTTTATCGTGCAGAAGGCTACGGAACTGGGGGTTTACCGGATAATTCCGGTGGAAACCATCAGGACGGTAGTGGTTTTTGATGAACGCAAGAAAAGGGATCGATGCGAACGGTGGCAGAAAATTGCTTATGAAGCGGCTAAGCAGGCGGGAGTCAGCCGGGTTCCGGAAATTTTTCCGGTAATAGATTTAAAGGCCCTGCCGGAATTTATTTCCGATGCTTTAATCTTGGTACCCTACGAAGGCGAGGAGCAAACTTCTTTAAAGCAACTTTTAAATAAAGAGGCGGTAAAAAACGTTACGGTAATAATAGGCCCCGAAGGGGGGTTTGACCCCGGAGAGATTGAGTATTTAAAAAGTTTTGGGGCGGTCACTGTTAGCTTGGGGCCAAGAATTTTACGTACGGAAACGGCAGCTCTGGCCGTTCTTTCCATGGTTTTATATCAGTGGGGTGACCTTGGAGGAGAATTAAGGTGAAAAAAGTAGCTTTTTATACGTTAGGTTGTAAAGTAAATCAGTACGAAACCGAAGCGTTAAAAGGAGCTTTTTTAGAAAAAGGGTATGAAATAGTTGACTTTAGCGATTATGCTGATATTTACGTTATAAACACCTGTACTGTTACCCATTTAAGTGACCGTAAATCCCGGCAGATGATCAGGAAAGCGGTGCAAAAAAATCCCCGGGCGGTGGTGGCGGCGGTGGGCTGTTATGCTCAGGTTGCTCCCGAGGAAATTTTAAAAATTCCCGAGGTAAATCTTGTTTTGGGGACCGTTCATAAAAACCGCCTGGTGGAGTTAGTGGAAAAAGTACTAAGGGAACGGACAAAAATAAATGCGGTGGCCAGTTTTGAAGAGCTCTTGGAATTTGAAGAAATGCCTTTAAAGCTCGCACCGGGTAAGGCCCGGGCTTTTGTTAAGATTCAGGAAGGGTGTAATAGCTATTGCGCCTATTGTATTATTCCCTATGCCCGGGGACCCCTTAGAAGCCGCCCCTTAGAGGATGTGGTAGCGGAAGTAAAAAAACTCTGTCAGAGCGGCTTTTCAGAAATTGTGCTTACGGGAATCCATACGGGAGCTTACGGCCAGGAAAAACAGGACTTGCCCAAACTTGCCGATTTGGTGGCCGAGTTATTTAAAATTCCCGAACTAAAGAGGCTTCGTTTGAGCTCCATTGAACCGCAGGATTTTACCGTGGAACTACTGGATGTTCTGGCAAATAGTCCTAAATTCTGCCGTCATCTCCACCTACCCCTGCAAAGTGGTGATGACGATATTTTAAAGGCGATGCGCAGGAAATATACTTCTTATGAGTACTTAAGGTTAATTGAAACTATCCGGGAACGGATTCCTGATATTGCTTTAACTTCTGATGTTATCGTTGGTTTTCCGGGAGAAACCGAGGAGCAGTTCTTAAACAGTTACAATTTAGTAAAAAAGGTTGGTTTTATGGATATTCACGTTTTTAAATACTCACCGCGGGCGGGTACGCCGGCGGCGAAAATGCCCGGTCAGATACCGGAGCGGGAAAAGGAGCGGCGAAGCCTTTTACTTTTAAATTTAAAAGAGGAACTTTTTAAAAATTATGCTTCTAAATTTCTCGGTAAAATTTTAGAGGTTATTCCCGAGGAACAGGATACGGAAGGCTTTTGGGAAGGACATAGCGATAATTATTTAAGAGTCAAGTTTTCGGGCAATAATATAAAGCGGGGAGAAATTTATCCGGTTAAAATTATCGAGATAAAAGAGGGCTATGTTAGCGGAGAACTGGTAAATAGCTAAAATTTTTCTTGCCAGCAGGAATTTTATAGTGTATTGTAGAATTATCTCCTTTTGTAAGGATTGAATTGTACCTTTCTCCCGAGGGGAGGTGAAGGTATGAGTGACTGTCTCTTCTGCAAGATTGCCCGGAAAGAAATTTCCTCGGCTATTGTTTATGAAGATGAGTTAGTGGTGGCTTTTCGTGACATCAATCCGGTAGCACCGGTGCATATATTGATTGTTCCTAAGGTACATGTGGAAAATATAGCGGACTTAGGAGAAGAACACCGGGAGCTTGCTGGACATTTGCTACTAAAAGCCAGGGAAATTGCGGAAAAAGAAGGGATTAGTGAGTCTGGGTATCGTCTGGTCAGCAACTGCAGAAAAGACGGCGGTCAAGAGATTTACCACCTCCATTTCCACTTAATTGGCGGTAGACCGTTAGGTAAATTTGCCTAATTAAGGCGGTAAAGGGGGTGGGGAGGAGGGAGGGATAGAAAGTGGCAGAAGTTAGAGTTGGCAAGAATGAAAGTTTAGATAGCGCTTTAAGACGTTTTAAAAGATCTTGCCAAAAAGCCGGTTTAATGGCTGAGATGCGCAAAAGAGAACATTACGAAAAACCCAGCGTGAGAAGGAAGAAAAAAGCTCAAGCCAGGAATAAGAAAAAGCGTTATGCTTAAGGTGATCTTATGTTGAACCGCATTGAACAGGATTTAAAAGAGAG
This sequence comes from Carboxydothermus ferrireducens DSM 11255, assembly GCF_000427565.1. Classification (NCBI taxonomy): domain Bacteria; kingdom Bacillati; phylum Bacillota; class Clostridia; order Thermoanaerobacterales; family Thermoanaerobacteraceae; genus Carboxydothermus; species Carboxydothermus ferrireducens. Next base: position 54,240 of record NZ_ATYG01000002.1, on the reverse strand, counting down.
TTTAAAACAAAGGGAAGCGGGCAAGATACGGCTTAATGTTTTAAGACTGGTAAAAGCGGCAATTAAAAATGCTGAAATTGAAAAAGGAAGAAGCCTTACCGATGATGAGATTATTGGAGTCATCCAAAAGGAAATTAAGGCCCGCAAAGAAGTCCTACCCAGTTATGAAAAAGCCGGACGGACCGAAGAAGTTGCTAAAATTCAGGAAGAAATAAAAATTCTTGAAAGCTACCTACCAGCCCAGTTAAGCGAAACGGAGTTAGAGGAAATAATTAAAGTGACGATGGGAGAAGTCGGGGCTTCTAAACCTTCGGATATGGGGAAATTAATGCCGGCGGTACTTGCCAAGGTAAAGGGACGGGCTGACGGTAAGGTAGTTGCGGAGTTAGCGAAAAAGCTTTTGGCCAACTAACATGAAAACCCTTCCTGCTGCATATTGATTTAGCAGGGAGGGTTTTTTTATGCCTAAAAAATGGACAATATCCCCGGGAGAAATTTTTGCCGATTTACCCAGGGTGGTTTTTCTGGGTAATGAGATGGTAATTGTGGAAGGACATAAAGGAATCCAATCTTATTCCCCGGAGATAATAAAAATTATCAGGTTTAATGAAAAAATAACCATCGAAGGTAAGAATTTAGAAATTTTTTTAATAACCTCCGAAGAACTGCAAATTACCGGGCAAGTTGAACGGGTACACTTCGAGAGGGGGTAAACTTCTTGCTGAAATGGTTGTTTGGTGAAATTCATTTTAAATTTCAGGGCAGTGAGGTTGAACGTTTTTTAAATTTGGCCTTTAGCCGGCAGGTTGATTTAAGGGAAGTAAAATATACTACAGATGGCCTGACCTTTAAAACCAGTTTAAAAAATTTTCGTCAGGTGAAAACCATAGGGAAAAAGGTGGGAGGAAAAACAAAAGTTATTGCTAAAGAGGGAGCTTGGTTTTGGTGGAAGAAAGTTCTAAAAAGGCCAGGGATTATTGCCGGGCTTTTTTTACTTTTAGGGATAATTTATTCTCTTACCGGTTTTATCTGGTTTATTGAAATTGATGGTTTTTCCGGTAGACAAAGAGAAATTTTAGATATTTTAAAAGCCCGGAAGGTTAAACCGTTTGTCAGGAAAAAAGCAGTTGATGAAAAAATGCTAAAAAGGGAAATCTTGGCCCAAATGCCCGAGATCTCCTGGGTGGGGATTGAAAAAAAGGGAGTTAGGCTTATCATTACTGGTAAAATGCGGGAAGAGAGTTACCGGCAGAAATACAAAAAGGCGGACATTGTGGCCAAAAGGGATGGAATTATTAAAGAGATACTGGTGTTTCGGGGGAGCTTAAGGGTTAAACCGGGGCAGAAAGTTACCGCGGGGGAGGTACTAATTTCCGGGGTTGATGAACGGGGAAAGGCCATTGTGGCTGAAGGAACGGTAAAGGCGGTTACCTGGTATAAAAAAAAGGTGCAGGTACCCTTAAGAGAAGAGCGCTTAGTTCCCACCGGACAAGAGAGTAGTTTAGTTAAGCTTTTTTTCGGGAAAAAAGAAATAACGTTAAAAAAGCCCCCAAAAGGCTTTGCGCTGGCTATCATGGTGGAAAAGCGTTATAAACTTTCATTAGGTAGGAAATTCGCCGTTCCTATCGAACTTTATAAAGTGACTTACAGAGAAGTTAAAAGAAAGGTTAGAAAGCTAACCCTTGAGGAAGGAGCGCAAAAGGCGTATAATTTAGCATTAGAAGAACTTAAAAAAGAAGTAGATATGAAGCAGATAACCTATATGGACAAAAGTGTTCGGAGTTTGGGGGATGCAGTGGAAGTAGTGGTGAAAGCTCAGGCGTTAGAAGATATCGGTCAAATCTTAGGGATACAGGAGGATTAGCCTTGGCTAAAAAAGAACAACGGATGGTAGTAGCAGATAAGGAGTTTTTTCGGGCTTTGTTTGGCAAGTACGATGAAAACTTAAAGCTTATTGAAGAGCTTTTGCCCGTTACCATTAATTTAAGAGAAGGAGAAATTTTAATAACCGGGGAAGAAGACGCGGTAAATAAAGCAGTGGGGTTAGTCGAAGATCTTTATAATTATTATCTTGCCGGAAATCCCATCACCACTCGGGAAATTCGTTATGCTTTTTCCGCAGAAAAAAGAGGTGTTTTGGGGCTTTTAGGGGATGAAACGGTTTATATAACTCCCCGGGGTAAAAAAATCAAACCCAAAAGCTTAAGACAGAAAATGTATCTCGAAGCCATTAAAAAGTATGATATAGTCTTTGCCATTGGACCGGCAGGTACGGGGAAAACTTACCTGGCGGTGGTAATGGCAGTCTTGGCTTTAAAGCAAAAAGAAGTTGCCCGGATAATTTTAACCAGACCGGCGGTTGAGGCGGGGGAAAAGTTAGGGTTTTTGCCGGGGGATTTACAGGAAAAAGTTAATCCTTATTTACGGCCACTTTACGATAGTTTGTACGATATTTTGGGGTTGGAGACTACCCAGAAATACCTCGAAAAACAAATAATTGAAGTGGCGCCTTTAGCGTATATGCGGGGGCGCACCCTGGATGATGCATTTATTATCTTAGATGAAGCCCAAAATACGACACCGGAGCAAATGAAAATGTTTTTAACCCGTTTGGGCTTTGGCTCAAAAGCGGTAATAACCGGGGACACCACCCAGGTAGATTTACCCCGCGGACAGGAATCCGGTCTGGTGGAGGCGGAACAGATCTTAAAGCCAATTAAGGGTATAAACTTTTCTTATTTTACCCGGGAAGACGTAGTAAGGCATCCCTTAGTCCAGGAAATTATTGAGCAGTACGAAAAAGCCCGGCAGATCAAGGACAGGGAGGGAACGGGTCATTCTTAAACTTAAAGCAAAGCAAATAATGGAAAGGTTAAAAAACAACCAAAAACTCCTCCGGGGATTGGTGTTTTTTGGTTTTTTTGTAGCCTTTCTCCTCTTAATGTTCCTGGAATTTATCCCGCATCGGGTAAATCTCCAGGTGGGTCAGGTAGCACCGGAAACTATTAAGGCTCCGCGAAGTATAGTTTTTGAAGACAAGGCCAAAACCGAAGAAGCGCGGGAGAAGGCCCGGAGCCAGGTACCGAAGGTTTATCTAATTAATCCCGAAACCAATGCGGCTATTTTAGGGGAAGTAAATAACTTTTTTTTAAATATAGAAAAAATCTTAAAGCAAAACTTGCCTCCAAAGCAAAAGGAAAAGCAGATTATTAACGAATTACCCTTTTCCTTGCCTGCAGGTATGGCTGCAGATTTGGCCAGAATAAACCTTGAACGCTGGAAAGCAACCCAACGGGCGGCAACGGAAATTTTGGGTGAACTGTTAAAAAAGGAGATTACGCCAGAAAATTTTACGGAAATTAAAGGAACCCTTACCGAGAAGGTTAACCGTTATAACTTAAGTTACCCGGAAAAAGAGGTTTTAATTTTAAGTTTAAATTATTTTTTAAGACCCAATGCGGTATATGATCCGGAAGCCACGGAAAAACTTCGAGACCGTGCTGCCCAGGCGGTACCCAAAGTGTGGGTTTCAATTAAGCAAAATCAGAAAATTATCGGAGAAGGGGAAATTGTTACTCCCGAGCATATAGCCAAATTGGAAGCTCTGGGGTTACTTAAACCAAGACCTTCATTTCGCAATTTAATTGGAGCGGTATTTCTTGTATTTTTTACCATGTTAACTCCTCTTTTTTACCTGTACTTACAGCGACGGGAAATTTTTGAAAATTTAAACTTACTGATTTTATTGGGGATAATTTCCTTTTTTATCTTAGCATTAGCTAAAAGTATTTTAGCAATCAATGTGGGAGCATTTCCGGAAATGACCCCGCTGGTGGGCTATGCTGTACCTTTAGGTGCAGCAACGATGTTAATTGCCATTTTAATTGACTTTAATCTGTCCATTTTGATGACGGCGCTTTTAGCTTTATTAATTGGTTTTGGTACCGAACTTAGCCTTAAGCTATCCATAGTATCTTTTTTTTCTGGACTTGCCGGAGGTTTTGAGGTTTCTCATTTAAGCCAGCGCAAGGATTTAGCCCGGGCGGGAGTAAATATAGGTATTGTAGCTTTAGTAGCAATCCTTGCTTTGGAACTTATAGATAAGACGCCTATAGGTACGGCTTTTTTAGCTGCATTGATTTTTGGTCCGATAAATGGGATTTTAGCTGCCATTTTTACCAACGGCTTTTTACCCTATTTAGAAACGACCTTTAAAATTACTTCTGCGGTAACTTTATTGGAATTAGCAACTCCTTCCCATCCCCTTTTAAAAAAGCTTTTAATGGAAGCACCGGGAACGTACCATCACAGTCTTTTGGTGGGGAATTTAGCGGAAGCGGCGGCGGATAAAGTAAATGCCAATAGCTTACTGGCCCGGGTGGGGGCCTATTACCATGACATAGGTAAATTAAAACGACCGTACTTTTTTGTGGAAAATCAATTTGGTAGCGGTAACCCCCACGAAAAACTTAATCCCAATTTAAGTACCTTAATTGTTACCTCCCATGTGAAGGATGGGGTGGAGCTGGCCCGGGAGTATAAATTACCCCAAATCGTTATCGATATTATCGAGCAGCACCATGGAACCAGCATCATAAAGTTTTTTTTCCAAAAGGCTATTGATATCAACGGACCGGAGGTAAATGCCGAGGATTTTCGTTATCCCGGTCCCAAGCCCAAAACCAAAGAAGCAGCTTTAGTAATGCTGGCCGATTCGGTAGAAGCGGCGGTGCGTTCGTTAAAATCTCCTACTCCCGGCCGTATAGAGGGATTGGTCCGAAAAGTAATTAAGGACAAGCTTTTAGATGGACAGCTGGATGAGTCAAACCTAACTTTTCAGGATTTGCATAACATTGCTCAAGCCTTTGATAAAGTATTATCGGGAATTTTCCATAACCGGGTGGAATATCCGGATATAAACGTGGAAGCTCTCAGAAAGGAGAAAAAATCTTGACGGAAATTACCAATCTTCAGGATAAAGTGGACGTGGATGAGACTTTGTTAAATATAATTACCCAGGCTGTGAGTTTAACATTAAACGAGGAAGGACGCGTAGGGGTAGTAAGCATTGCGCTGGTGGATAACATTTACATTCAGTCTTTAAACCGGGAATACCGCCAAAAGGATGTTCCAACGGATGTTTTATCTTTTCCCCTGGCAGATGATGAAGATGATGAAGTTTTAGGGGATGTGGTGATATCTTTAGAAAAGGCCGCGGAACAAGCAAAAGAATACGGTCATAGTTTTTTTAGGGAAGTGGCGTTTTTAACGGTGCATGGGGTTTTACATTTACTTGGGCATGACCATTATGAAGAAGAAGAAACCCGTATTATGCGGGAAAAAGAAGAAAAAATTTTAAGTGCTCTGGGATTGGAGCGTTAATATGCGGCGAAGCTTGAAAGAAAGCTTTAGCTATGCTTTTTGGGGCTTAATTTACAGTTTACGCACCCAGAGAAACATGAAAATTCACTTTTTAGCGGGTATTGGAGTTTTAACCCTTTCTTTATTTTTGCCTTTTAACGGCTATGACTATTTATTTGTCTTTTTTGCCGTAGCTCTGGTGATAATAACGGAAATGATTAATACGGCTATAGAAGCGACCGTAGATTTATTTACCCAAGATTATCACCGGCTTGCAAAAATCGCTAAGGACGTAGCAGCAGGAGCGGTGCTTCTGGCAGCGATAAACAGTATCGGGGTCTTTTTTTTGGTGATTATACCAAAAATCAAGGGTTTTTCTTATTTAAACTTCTATCGTATTAGGTTTTATCCCCTTCACATTTTACTTTTGCTAATAGGGCTTTTATTTCTCCTTTATACTTTCATAAGCTATGGCAGGTCGCGAGGAGGGAAGGGACATTTTTAAGAAAGTAGGTAACTATTTTTTAACCGGTCTTGCGGTAATTACACCTGCAGCCATAACCATTTATATTTTATTTGCTTTGTTTTCCTTTTTTGACCGACCCCTTCGGGGATTTTTTGCCCAAATTTTTGGTATTGATATTCCAGGCCTTGGGGTGTTAACAGTAGCTCTGCTGGTACCAATAGTGGGGATGTTGGCTACGAATTTTATAGGAAGAAAAATCCTGAAAAAATTTGAGCAGTTATTCATAAAGATACCGGTTACCCGTTCCCTTTATAAGACTTCTAAGCAATTAATTGAAACTTTTTTACATCCGGAAAGGGATGCATTTAAAAGCGTGGTGTTAGCAAGGTATCCCAAGGACGGTTCTTACGCTCTGGGATTTATCACCGGTTCGGGGCTTGACGAAATAAACGAAAAAACCCGGGAAAAGCTCTTACCGGTCTTTTTACCTACAACCCCCAATCCAACTTCGGGCTGGCTTTTATATTTACCTGAAAAGGATATAATACCCTTAAATCTTTCGGTAGAAGATGCGCTAAAAATTATTGTATCCGGTGGGATAGTCAAACCAGAAAGGGGGGGAGAAAAAGATGAGTTATAAATCGGGCTTTGTTTCCATCGTTGGCCGACCCAATGTTGGAAAATCCACTCTTTTAAACCAAGTGGTGGGGACGAAAATTGCAATAATGTCCGATAAACCCCAGACTACCCGGAATAAAATCCGGGCAGTATTGACTTCGGAAAAAGGCCAGATTATTTTTATCGATACTCCCGGGGTACAAAAACCCAGAAATAAACTTGGGGAGTTTATGTTAAAGCAGGCTTTAACCAGTTTGGACGAAGTAGATGTTCTTTTATACGTGGTCGAAGCCAATTCACCGATAGGTCCGCAGGAAAATTATCTCTTAAAGACTTTAGCTGAAGTAAAAACTCCGATAATCTTAGTGGTAAATAAAATTGATGTGGTAAAGATGATTGAGGCCCAAACCCTTGCTGGGCAAATTGAAAGCAGATTAAAGGTTGCCAAAACTTATTACATATCGGCCTTAAACGGAACGGGAGTTTCGGAACTGGTGGAGGGAATTTTTGAATTATTACCCGAGGGGCCGCCGTATTACCCCGAAGGGCAGGTTACCGATTATCCGGAACGATTTATCATTGCCGAGTACATTCGGGAGCAAATACTGCATTTGACCCGGGAAGAAATTCCGCACTCGGTAGCAGTCGTGGTGGAGGAAATAAAACCCCGGGAAAACAGCAATACCGTTTATGTTTCCGCAGTAATTTACGTGGAAAGGGAGAGTCAAAAAGGAATCATCATTGGCAAAAATGGGCAAATGTTAAAAGAGATTGGGCAAAGGGCTCGACTGGAAATTGAGCGGCTACTGGGTAGTAATATTTACCTTGATTTATGGGTAAAGGTAAAGGAAGACTGGCGGAACAAAGATGTCTGGATTCGCAATTTTGGTTTTACGGAGTTTGAATAACCCTTTGCAATAGAGCGGGCTTAGGCCCGCTTTATTTGTGCCGGTGAGGTGTGATACTATAAAAATTTTTTATAGTGGGCCTGTTATAAAACAAAAACGTGAAATATGGAACAATCTTGAATTCCGATGAATACTGAATTCTAACATACCCAAAGGAGGTAGTGACCTTTATAAAACCGTTGTTTTACCCGGCAATTGTGAAATTTGTAACATTTAGAATATATTGAAAATTTAAATTTATATGGTAAACTAATAGTCAAGAGGTCAGACCATCATACGGCCGTATGATTAGGTTATTGACAAATTTTTTTCAGGAGGGGTATTTGGTGACCTGGACGCAAAACTACGACCCGTTTAACAACATTGCGTTATCGGCTTTGGTGGCAGCGATTCCGATTTTTTTCCTGTTCTGGGCGCTGGCCATCAAAAAGATGAAAGGTTATATTGCTGGCCTTTTAACGTTGCTTTTGGCCATTATTGTTGTAGTTTTTGAGTACAAGATGCCCGTAAATCTTGCTTTAATGGCTGCGGTAAACGGCGCATTATATGGTCTTTTCCCTATTGGCTGGATTGTTATTACTGCAGTTTATCTCTATAACCTTACCGTTAAAGCGGGACAATTTGAAATTATTAAGGATTCCATTGCCTCGATTACCGAGGACCGGAGATTGCAGGCTTTATTGATTGCTTTTGCCTTTGGAGCGTTTTTAGAGGGGGCCGCTGGCTTTGGTACCCCGGTGGCGATTACGGCAGCAATGCTCGTTGGTCTTGGTTTTAACCCCTTGTATGCTGCAGGAATTTGCTTGATTGCCAACACTGCTCCCGTTGCTTTTGGAGGAATAGGTATCCCCATTATTGTGGCCGGACAGGTAACGGGAATTGATGCTATGGCGATTAGTAAAATGGTAGGCCGTCAGTTGCCGCTTTTATCGGTGGCCATTCCTGCCTGGTTGGTCTTTATCATGTCCGGGTGGAAGGGTCTTCTTGAGGTCTTACCAGCAGTGTTGGTTACCGGTATTTCCTTTGCCGGTGCTCAGTGGTTTTCTGCAAACTACCTTTCGCCGATGCTCCCGGATATAATTTCTTCCCTGGTTTCCATCATCACTTTGGTCATATTCTTGAAGGTTTGGAAGCCCAAAAATATCTGGCGATTTGCCAATGAACCTCCGGCAACATTACAGGTAAAGAAGCATTCCGCAGGGGCTATTTTAAAAGCCTGGTCGCCGTTTATTGTATTAACGATTTTGGTGGGCGACTGGGGGTTAAATCAGGTAAAAAATGTGTTAGACCTTGTTACCCTTAAGTTTCATGTCCCCGGCCTTGATGGTTTAATTTATAAGCCCGGTGCGGACAAAGCCATGGAAGCGGTCTTTAAATTTAACTGGCTATCGGCGGCGGGGACGGCAATCCTTATTGCTGCAATAATTACAATTTTAATTTTACGAATTAGCTTTAAAGATGCGGTTAATGTGTTTGTTGATACTCTTAAAAGCTTAAAATATCCGCTAATTAACATCGCAGCGGTATTAGGTTTTGCTTATGTCGCTAACTTCTCGGGTATGAGCCAAACGCTGGGTTTATCGCTAACCGTTACAGGAAAAGCGTTTGCCTTTCTTTCACCAATGCTTGGTTGGCTCGGGGTATTTATAACCGGTTCGGATACATCGGCTAATGCTCTTTTCGCTAAATTGCAGGCTGCTTCAGCGGAAAAGCTGGGTATTGATCCGGTCTTAACTGTTGCAGCTAACTCTTCCGGTGGAGTTACCGGTAAGATGATTTCACCGCAAAGCATTGCGGTAGCTACCGCTTCGGTGGGCTTGGTGGGCAAAGAAGCGGAGCTTTTCCGGTTTACCGTGCTGCACAGCTTCTTATTTGCTGTGGTGGTAGGCATCATTACTTATCTCCAGGCGTACTACCTGAAAAGCTGGATTCCGGTTTACAAAATGATTGAAAGTGCTGGAGCTGCGGCTCAAGCTCAGGTAGAAACCGGTCCAGGACTCACCATTCTTGGGATTACCGCAGTGGTAATTTTAGCCCTCTGGGGCTTAGTCGCGGCGTTTAATAAAAAATAAACTGAAATAAACGAATCGGGGGGAGTTATTCCCCCCGGATAGTTTTGAGGAGGGTTTTTAAAGTGGAAGCACTGGCCAAGTTAGAAAAAATTCTTGGTTCCGAAAAGGTAAAAACGCAAAGGGAGGAGCTTTTTGTTTACGGTTATGACGCTACCGCGGGGTTAAAAAACCAAATGCCTTTAGCGGTGGTATTTCCTGAAAGCACCGAGGAGGTAGTCGAGATTGTTAAATGGGCCAACGAATATAAAATTCCTCTTTATCCGCGGGGGTCAGGGACAAATTTAAGCGGTGGAACTGTGCCGACGGCAAAAGGGGTAGTGGTAGAGTTAAATCGTCTCAATAAAATCTTAGAGATTGACCTGGATAACCTTACGGCTACCGTGGAGCCGGGGGTAATCATCAACGATTTAAATGAAGCGGTGAAACCCTACGGCTTGATTTATCCGCCGGACCCGGGAACGGTTACTACTGCTACTATGGGCGGTTCGGTGGCCGAGTGTTCCGGTGGGCTTCGGGGCCTAAAATACGGTGTAACCAAGCATTATATCATGGGCGTCGAAGCGGTAATTGGTACTGGTGAACTGTTGAAATTTGGCGGCAAGACCGTGAAAAATGTTACCGGCTATGATCTGCCTGCGTTAATGGTGGGAAGCGAAGGTACCTTAGGGATTATTACGAAAATTATCGTAAAACTTATTCCTGCACCGGTAGCCAAAAAAAGCTTCTTAGCTGTATTCAACAGTATTGATGATGCTGGGAACGCCATTGCTGAAATTATTAAAAACCGGGTTATTCCTGCAACTTTAGAAATTATGGACCAAACAACCATCCGGACGGTAGAAAAATTTAAAAACATTGGCCTTCCGGTAGATGCCCAGGCGATTTTACTGGTGGAAACCGATGGTTATCCCGAACAGGTGGAAATGGAAGCTAAAATTATTCGGCAGGTCCTGGAAAAAAATCGGGGAGAAGTATCTGAAGCCAAAAATGATGAAGAGCGGGAAAAACTCTGGGAAGCACGGAGGGCGGCATTACCGGCTTTAGCCCAGGTAAGTCCCACCACTGTTTTGGAAGATGCTACAGTTCCCCGGAGTCAAGTTCCGGCTATGTTAAAGAGGTTAAAGGAAATTAGTGAAAAATATAACCTTACTATTGGTACTTTTGGTCACGCAGGTGATGGAAATCTTCATCCTACAATCCTAACCGACGAAACTAACCGGGAAGAATGGCAGCGAGTGGAAAAAGCTGTAGAAGAAATCTTCAAAGCGGCGTTAGAACTTGGAGGAACGCTTTCCGGGGAACACGGCATTGGCATGGCGAAAAACCGTTTTCTCCTCTGGGAAATGGGGGAAGCGGGGGTTAATCTTTTAAAACGCTTAAAACTTGCTTTTGACCCCAATAATATCTTAAACCCCGGGAAAATGGCGTAGGGGGGAAGGTTTGTGACCGAGATTAAACAGGAGTTTTTAAAATGTATGCGTTGCGGTAACTGCCAGGCGGTTTGCCCCATATATAAGGAAACAAAAATGGAAGCGGAAGTGGCCCGGGGCAAGATTCAGCTCATCAAAGGGGTTACCGAAGGGGTATTAAAACCTACCGAATACCTGGCGGAAAAAATTGCTACCTGCCTTACCTGTCTTGCCTGCCAGGAAAACTGCCCCAGCGGGGTTAATTATGAGAAAATTCTTTTATATGGCAGGGACTATTTGGCCAAAGAAAATGGCTTACCGCCGGTGAAAAAAGCAATCTTTAAAGTTTTACGCAAACCCCGACTTTTTAATTTTGGCCTGAAAATGGCTTCCCGTTTTCAGGGGCTTGCCCTGAAAAAGGTTAAAGGTCGGCCGGGAAGGAAACTCAGGTTTGGGCTCCTCGAAGACCATGAAAACCGGTTGTTACCCGAATTTTCCAAGGAAACTCTGGTGGAAAAGGCCAGGTCTAAACAAACTTCTGGGAAAGAAAAGCTTTTGTATTTCCCCGGCTGTATGATCAATAACGTTTATGTTAACGTTGGGGAAGCGGTAATTGCTGTTTTGCAGCACAACGGAGCCCAGGTGGTAGTACCGGAAAAGCAAAGCTGCTGTGGGACTCCCGCCCGGGTGCATGGGGATATAGAGTCGGCAAAGAGCTTAGGACGTTATGTAATTGACACCTATCTTGCGATGGACGCCGATTACGTTATAACCAGCTGTTCTACCTGCGGGGTAACTTTACGACAGGGATATGTTGAACTTTTTGCCGATGAGCCGGAATACCTTGAAAAAGCCAAAAAGCTTGCCCAAAAGACCCGGGACATCAATGAATATCTGGTGGAAAAAGGCTTTATAAGACCTAAAAAACTAAATTTAAAAGTAACTTACCATGATCCCTGCCATTTAAACCGGAAGCTTAAAGTAAATAAACAACCCCGGGAAATATTAAAAGCAGTTGTGGGGGAAAATTTTAGGGAAATGAAAAAGCCTGCTGTCTGTTGCGGCGGGGCCGGTTCTTTTTCCCTGACCCATTATCCACTCTCGAAAGCTATCGGTAAGAAAAAAGCGTTAGATATCATTGAAACCGGCGCAGAAGTAGTGGCAACTTCCTGCCCGGGGTGCATGCTCCAGTTAAATGATGCTTTAGCTAAAGAAGGTTCGAATATCAAGGTCTTACATGTGGCAGAACTTCTGGCGGAAGGATATAAAGAAAATTAATTCACCCCTTAGAAGGATTTAACGGAAAAAGGGAGAAAATATAAAGGCAAAAATTACTTTTGCCGGAGGTTTCGCATGAATTTTCAGCAGATAAAAACCAAAAAAATTTACGAAGAAATAATCGAGCAAATTAGGTTGCTAATTGCCCGGGGTGAATTAAAGCCAGGGGATAAACTTCCGTCAGAAAGAGAACTTGCCGAAAGCCTTGGGGTCAGTAGAGCTTCGGTTAGAGAGGCATTAAGTGCGTTAGAAGTATTAGGGGTATTAGAAGTAAGACCGGGGGAGGGTACTTTTGTCCGGGAAGTGGCCGCGGATAAGTCCTTTCATTCCCTAACTCTGTTGTTACTGTTAGACACAACTTTGGAAGTTTTAGAAGTAAGAAAGATTTTAGAATCCGGAGCAGTAGTACTGGCTACAGAAAGAGCTACCGATGAAGATATAAAACGCTTAGAAGATGCCGTTGTAAAAATGGAAAAAGATTTAAAGCAGGGTGATTTAGGGGATGAGGCTGATTTTATGTTTCATTACGGATTGGCTCTTGCTACCCATAATTCCCTTTTGGTACGTCTTATGAATTCAATTGCCGACACCATGCGCCAGTCTTTAAAAATAAACCGTGAGCGGCTTTTTAGAACTCCGGGCATGCCTGAAATTTTTTATAAGTACCACAAAGAAATTTTAGAGGCGATAAAAGCTCGCGATAAAATTAGAGCGCAAAAAGTTTTAGAGGAACATTTAACGGTGGCTGAAGAAAAATTGTTAGAAGAGTAATGGATTGAAAATAGTTTGATTTTAAAAAAGGGAAAATATAAAATCTAAGGTCAGACCATCAGGACATAATACCGAAGGTGGTGATTGGGTGTTAAAGGAAAAGTTTATTACGGAACTTACTGCGGTGGGTGGCGAGGTTATTTGCTGTAAAACCTATGAACAGTTGATTGACAGTTTGGCGGGAGTACTGGCCGGTCTTGGTGTTCGGAAAGTGATGTACTATCCTCACCCGCAAGTTAAAAGGCTTTTAGAAAAGATAAGGGAAAAAGTGGCGGTAGAACTTCTTACTGAAGATTACCGTAAACCGGAAGAGGTTGAAGTAGGACTTACCGGGGCGGATTTAGGTGTAGCCGAGTCCGGTTCGCTGGTGCTGGTAGCGGAGGATCCAAAACTTCGAAAAATGACTACTTTACCGCCGGTGCACATTGCAGTTCTGGAGGAAAGCCAGATTGTGGAAAAATATGAAGATGTATTTGAACATTATGCTGGAAAGTTACCGGGATACTTAAACTTTATCACCGGACCTTCAAGAACGGCCGATATTGAAAGGGTTTTGACCATCGGGGTTCATGGACCGGGCCGACTTATAGTATTTATAAAAGAGGGTGAGGAATAATGGCGAATAAAGAGAAAATTAAAAAAGCCCTTGGTAATCCTACCTTACGGCGTGCTCTAACCAATTTTGGAAATAATTATGTTTTGGCTCGGGAAAAAGTTTTTGCCGGCCTTGATTTTGAGGAACTACGCCGGGAGATCAAGGCGGCCAGAACCGAGGTCAGGCATAAGCTTGATTTTTACGTGGAACAATTTAGAATAAATGCCGAAAAAAATGGTGCCAGGGTTATAATTGTTCATTCGGCCGCTGAAGCAAAAAAAGCAATAGTTGATATTTTAAAGGCCAAAAACGCCAAAACAGTGGTAAAATCAAAATCCATGGCATCCGAAGAAATTCACCTGAATGAAGAGCTCGTAAAACACGGCATTGAAGTAGTGGAAACCGACCTCGGGGAGTGGATTTTACAGCTTGACGGGCAAAAGCCCTCCCACATGGTAATGCCGGCAATCCACCTTACCCGTGAAGAAGTTGCTGCTATTTTTTCCAGGGCACTGGACCGGGAAGTAGCTCCGGATATTGCCCAAATGGTTAAGCTTGCCCGACAGGAATTAAGGGATAAGTTTTTAAAAGCCGATGTCGGGATTACCGGTGGAAATATTGCGGTGGCAGAAACCGGTTCGATTTTTCTCTTTACCAATGAAGGGAATGCCCGGTTAACAACTACCCTGCCCCGGATACGGATAAGCTTGGTGGGGGTTGAAAAAATTGTACCAACGTTAAAGGATGCCATCCCAATCATGCGGGCTCTTCCCCGAAACGCTACCGCTCAGAAAATTACCAGCTACGTGACCGTGATGACTGCGGGAGCCGGTCAGGAACATTATGTAATTTTAATGGATAATGGACGCATTGAGCTAAAAGACGACCCGGTGTTCGCAGAACTTTTCCAGTGTATCCGCTGCGCCGGTTGTTTAAATGTGTGTCCCGTCTACCAGCAAGTGGGGGGCCATGTCTTTGGGCATGTTTATACCGGACCTATCGGTACCCTTTTGACCGCTTTCTTTCACGGATTGGATGCGGCCAAAGACCCTCAGGCCCTCTGCGGCAGTTGCCTTAGATGTGCTACCGTTTGCCCTGCGGGCATAAATTTACCGGAATTGTTGTTAAAATTACGTCAAAGGGTTGTTGAAACTTATGGACAACCGTTTGTGCAAAAATTTATCTTTGAACGAATCCTGGCCAATCCCAAGCTTTTCAACTCTCTTTTAGACCTTGGTCGAAAATTTCAGGGGATTGTGGCGGAAAACGGCGAGATTAAATCTTTACCTTTTGGTTTGGATAATCTTACTTCTTTCAGGGTGTTTCCAGCTCTCGCCAAGGAGCGACTTTATAAAAAATATCGGGTGCGTCCCAAGAAAAAAGGTACCAGGGGCAAAGTGCTGTTTTACAGCGGTTGCTTAATTGAACACATGTATCCCGATATTGGTGAAGATGTTTTCTTGGTTTTAGAGAAAAACGGTTATGAAGTGGTTTTACCGGAAGATCTGGGATGTTGCGGGGCTCCAGCATATTACTCCGGAGACTTACAGGCTGCCGTGAGGATGGCTAAAAACAACATTGAGGCGTTTTTAAAGCACGAGTATGATTATATAGTCACTGCCTGTCCTACCTGCAGCGAAACCCTAATGCATTATGAAAAATATTTAGAGGATGACGAAGAGTACCGGGAGAAAGCTAGGGAAGTATCGAGGAAGGTAATCGATTTTACCGATTTTGCTTATAAGTATTTGGCGGTGGGTGAAGGAAAACTGGCGGGGAGCTATACCCTTCATGACTCCTGTCATGCCCGCCGGGGCCTGGGTCAGGTAAAAGAGCCCCGGGAGCTAATTGTTAAAACCGGGGCAAACCTGGTGGAGATGGCCAATTCCGACCAGTGCTGCGGTTTTGGCGGTTCCTTCTCCATAAAGTATCCGGAAATCTCCGAAAAAGTGTTTCAGAATAAATACCAAAGCATCATGGAAACCGGTGCAGAAAAAGTAGCGGTTACCTGTCCGGGGTGTTTAATGCAAATTGCCGGCGGCCTGAAAAAACAGGGAGCTCCGGTAAAGGTAGAGCACTTAGCCACCATCCTGGCTAAAACCTTTAGGGACGGTTCTGAAAACCACCACTTTCTACGATAGATAGAAAGTGGTGGCTGGTAGAACCGTCCCTTCCGGTTACTTTTTTGCTTCTTCCCGGAGAGCCCGCCGTAAAACCTTACCTACGGTAGTTTTGGGGAGTTCGGTTCTAAATTCCACGTATTTTGGAACTTTGTACTTGGCGAGTTTTTCCTGGCAGTATTTAATAATTTCTTCAGAAGTGGCGGTTTCATTTTCTTTTAAAACAATGAAGGCTTTGACCACCTCTCCCCGGTACTCATCGGGAACACCTATTACTACCGCTTCTTTAACCTTAGGATGTTCGTATAAAACTTCTTCCACTTCCCGCGGATAAATGTTGTAACCGCCGGAGATTATTAAATCTTTTTTCCGATCCACAATATAAAGATAGCCATCTTCATCCATGCGGCCTAAATCGCCTGTTAAAAGCCAGCCTTCTTTTAAGACCAGGGCGGTTTCCTCTGGGCGATTCCAGTAACCTTTCATAACCTGAGGTCCTTTTACGGCAACTTCGCCTACTTCGCCAATGGCTACTGGATTTAATGTGTCAGGTTCAACTACCATACACAGGGTATCGGAAAGGGGCAGCCCCACCGAACCGGGCTTTTCCATTGAATGAACAGGATTGCAGTGGGTAACGGGAGATGATTCGGTCAAGCCATATCCTTCCACAATACGGCCGCCGGTAATTTCTTCAAACTTTTTCTTAACTTCCACCGGTAGCGGTGCTGATCCGGAAATACACAGTCTAATTGAGGTAATGTCATAATCTTTTATTCTGGGATGGTTGATTATGGCAACGTAGATAGTTGGGGCACCTGGGAAGAGAGTGGGCCGGTATTTTACTATGGTTTTTAGCATTTCATCGACGTTAAAACGAGGCATAATAAGCAGGGTGGCGCCGGTTAAAACGGCCAGGTTTAAAGCAACCGATAAACCGTAAACGTGAAAGAAAGGCATTACTGCCAGAATGATATCCTGGCTGCTTCTTACGGGATCCCAGGCATTTACCTGCATAGCATTGGCAATTAAATTACGGTGGGTGAGCATTACCCCTTTAGAAATGCCAGTTGTTCCTCCGGTATACTGGAGTACCGCTAAATCTTCTTCGGGATTAATGGTAATTTTTGCAAGGGGCTGGGGTGGTGATTTTAAAAGTTCCTGGAAACCAAGGATAAATGATTCTTTCGGGATTTCAACCCACTGTTTTTCTTTTTTTACTTTGACAGGATACAGAAGTTTTAAAAGAGGTGGCATAAATTCTGAAAGTCGGGTTACCACTATTTTTTCTAACGAAGTTTTAGCTTTAATATTTAACACCCTGGGGAGAATTAAATCCAGAGTTATCACAATTTTGGAGCCTGAGTCAGTAAGCTGGTGGTGAAGTTCCCGTTCGGTATACATGGGATTGTTCCAGACAACCACTGCGCCTGCTTTTAAAGCACCATAAAAGGCTATCACGGCCTGGGGGGAATTGGGTAAAATCAAGGCTACCCGGTCTCCCTTTTTAATTCCCAGGCTTTGCAGATTGGCGGCAAGGTTATCGGTGAGCTCTTTTAACTTTTGGTATTTAATTCTTGCACCGAAAAAGATTGTGGCGTCGGTGTTGGGAAATTCGTTGGCAGTTTTATCTAACATTTCACCCAAAGAAATAGGGGGATAATCCAGGTGATATTTCACGTTTTTTGGATAATAAGGCCAGGATGGGGGATTATTTAAATCAATCATGAAAAACCCTCCTTAAAATGTTTTCTTAAGTTTATTATATTTTTGAATTGGATTCAGGCAATAAAAATTTTAAAAATTCAAAAAATTATTGCTAATAATTTTTTAAATAAACAATGATATAATTATGACAGCATAAAGTTAATTGTTCAGAAGAGGGATGGATATTGAAATTTTATTTGGATGAAGGGATTGTGTTAAAGGGTAGTGACTTCGGTGATGGCCACCGGATGTTGACAATTATAACGAAAGAGCTGGGAAAAATTAAAGCGGTGGCTTACGGTGCAAAAAAGGTAAAAAGCAAAAAGCGGGGAGCGTTACTGGAATTTAGCCGGACCAACATTTATTTGCGGCAAAGTAACGATTATTTTATCGTTGAGCAAGCGGAAGGCATAGAGTATTTTCCCAATCTTTATGGAAATAAAGATTTGTTACATGCGGCGGGGCAAATTGCGTGGCTGACGGATCGCTTTTGGCCTCTGGGGCAACTTAACCCTAAACTATACAATTGGGTTTTATATAGTTTACGGTTACTAAATTCGGGAGTTTGGCCCAAAATTGTGTTACGAAATTTTGAATTAAAACTTTTGGCTTTTACCGGCTTTAGACCCATAACCACTCACTGTGCCGTTTGCCGCAAACCTTACCGGGGTGAAGTATGGTATTTTGGAGCTGGGGAAGGAGGAATTGTCTGTCCTTCCTGTAGGCCCATAGAGGGGATTTATTTTGAAATATTTCCGGAAGTGGTAAAAGGGATGAACGCCTTACTTCTTGCTTCACCGGAAAAGTTACCGGAACTTTTATTGGATGAGCGGGTAGTGGATAGAGTTAAAACCATCTTGGAATATTTTTTGGGTTATCAATTGGGTGAGCCAATAAGACTTCTTTAACTTGACTTTTTTCTTAGGCTTTGGTAAATTATTTCAAAACAAATTAATAATGGATTGGCAGTGAACCGGAGGAGTAGCTGTGATTTCCCTTAAAGAGAGCCGGGGGCTGGTGTGACCCGGTAGGGATAAACGGTGAAGGCGCCGGGGAGCCGGCAGGAGGAAACCCCAAGGGGAGTAAAGCCTGCAAAGTTTTGAGGTGGGCCTTTTTTGGCCAACCAGGGTGGAACCGCGGAAGGATGCCCCTTTCGTCCCTGGCAGCTTGCCGGGACAAAGGGGCTTTAAATTTATTAAGGTGTTTGTTTTTATTGGTTTTTCCAATTTCCAACATCCAACTTCTAATATCTAATATGGGGGTGTTTTTTATGCTTACTTTTCAGGAGATTATTTTAAAGCTAAACGAATACTGGGGGCAGCAAGGTTGCATTATTGCTCAGCCTTACGATACCGAAAAAGGGGCCGGAACTATGAATCCTCATACCTTTTTGCGGGCTTTAGGACCGGAACCCTGGCGGGTGGCTTATGTAGAGCCGTCGCGAAGACCAACCGACGGACGGTACGGAGAAAACCCCAACCGCTTGCAACATTATTACCAGTATCAGGTGATTTTAAAGCCCAACCCCGATAATGTGGTGGAGCTTTATATGGATAGCTTAAGATATCTGGGAATTAACCTTGAAGAGCACGATTTTCGCCTGGTGGAGGATAACTGGGAGTCCCCAACTTTAGGAGCCTGGGGTCTTGGCTGGGAAGTATGGCTTGATGGAATGGAGATTACCCAATTTACCTATTTTCAGCAATGCGGCGGTATTGACCTTCCGGTAGTATCGGCGGAAATAACCTATGGGTTAGAGCGGATCGCTATGTACCTTCAGAAAAAAGATAGCGTTTATGACATTGTCTGGGTCGATGGAATAACTTACGGGGACGTTCACTTAATGGGGGAAATTGAAAACTCCAAATATAACTTTGAGCTGGCCGATGTGGATAAGCTTTTTTCCTGGTTTAAAGATTTTGAGGCGGAGGCAAAACGTCTAATTGAAGCGGGAGTGGTTCTGCCGGCTTACGATTTTGTCCTAAAATGTTCCCACACCTTTAACCTTTTAGACGCCCGGGGAGCAATTTCGGTAACCGAAAGAACGGCGTATATCGGGAGAATCAGAAACTTGGCTCGTCTGGTTGCGCAGAAGTACATTGAGCAGCGGGAGAGTCTCGGTTTTCCGCTTTTAAAAAAATAATTTAGGGGGGAGAAAAAATGGACTACTTACTGGAAATTGGTGTTGAAGAAATACCGGCGCGCTTTATTCCCGGGATTATTGAAGAGGTCAAAAATAAAGGGGAAGAATTCTTAAAGGAATTTGGGGTGCAGTATGAAGCGGTAATTTCCGAGGCAACACCCCGGAGGATTGTTTTTTACGTTAAGGGAGTTTTACCGAAGACCGAAGAAAAAATTCAGGAAGTAAAGGGGCCCGCTAAGAAGGCTTCTTATGATAGCGAAGGAAATCCGACCAGGGCTCTTTTAGGTTTTGCCAGAAGCCAGGGGATAGAACCTAACGAAGTAATCGAAAAAGAGGTAAATGGGGTTATTTACGTTTTTGCCCGGAAAAAAACCGGGGGAAATCCGGTAGACGAATTGTTGCCTGAAATTGCCCGGAAGTTAATAAAAAGCCTGTCTTTCCCCAAACCCATGCGCTGGGGAGATATAGATTTTAAGTTTATTCGCCCGATTCGCTGGCTTGTTTCCCTGCTGGATGAAAAAGTGATACCCCTTGAAATAGCCGGAATTAAGGCGGACAGGATATCCAGGGGTCACCGCTTCTTAGGGCAAAAGGAAGTTGTTTTAGATAGAGCAGCCGATTACTTTGTTGCAATGAGAGAGAATTATGTTATTGTTTCCCTGAATGAAAGAATTGAGATGATCAGGGCTCAGTTACATAGGGCAAGCGCCGAAGAAGGAGTTGTGGTAGATCAGGATGAGGAACTTTTACTGGAAAACGCCAATTTGGTGGAGTATCCTACCGTGGTAATTGGAGAAATTAATAGAGAATTTTTAGAACTACCTAAAGAAGTAATAATTACGCCAATGAAGGAACACCAGCGCTATTTTCCCCTGTTTAAAAATGATGGAAGTTTGTACCACAAATTTTTAGCTGTTAGAAACGGAGGCAGGGAAAATTTAGCGGAAATTGCCGAGGGCTATGCCAAGGTTTTAAGGGCCAGGCTTTATGATGCCCGGTTTTTCTACCGGGAAGATTTGAAAAAACCGCTTTCCGCTTATAATGAAAAACTTACCCGGATAGTATTTCAGGAGAAGTTAGGAACGGTATGGGATAAAGTTTTACGGTTAAAGGAACTTGTGGTGGCTATTGGTAGGGAACTTAATTGTGATGATGAGGTAAAAAGTTACGCCGCCCGGGCAGCGGAGCTTTCTAAAGCAGATCTTGCTACCAATATGGTTTATGAGTTTCCCGAGCTCCAGGGGATTATGGGTCGGGATTATGCTTTAAAGTCCGGGGAAAGAAAGGAAGTAGCCGATGCAATTTTTGAGCATTACCTTCCAAGATTTTCAGGGGATATTGTGGCAACCTCTGAAGTCGGAATTTTACTGTCCTGTGCCGAAAAAATAGATAACCTCACGGCATTTTTTGCCTTAAAACAAATTCCAACCGGTTCGGCGGACCCCTTTGGTTTACGGCGGCAAGCTTTAGGACTTCTTCGCACGTTAATTGAAAACAAACGCTTCTTTTCTTTAAAGAAGGCTTTTGATGCTGCTTTTAATTTGTTACCCGCCGAGGTTCGGGAAAAAGCGAATTTCGCCGAAGTTTATGAAGAACTCTTGGAGTTTATTTACCAAAGATTTAAGGGTCTTTTACTGGAAGAGGGATTTTCTTACGATACCATTGATGCGGTGCTGGCTACCGGAAAAGATGACTTTTATGACCTTTACTTAAGAGTTCGGGCTTTAGAAAATCTCAGAAACCATCCGAGTTTCACAGCCCTTACTACGACCTTTACCCGGGCGTATAACCTGGCCCGTAAAGGACAGGGAAGGGAAGTAGCTGAAAGTTTATTATATGAGCCGGCGGAAAAAGAGCTTTTTGCCAGGTTTAGCGAGATTTCCCTAAATGTTAAGGAGTTTTTAAGGGAAAAAGCTTACTTAAAAGCTATGGAAGAAGTGGCGGCATTAGCAAACCCTTTAGACCGGTTCTTTAACGAAGTGCTGGTGATGGCTGAAGACGAAAAGATAAGGGAAAATCGCCTCGGATTACTTGGAGCAATTGCCCGACTTGTTCTGGAAATTGCCGATTTGAGCAAAATTGTTGGTTAATTTTTTGCAAAAAATTATTAAATTAGGAGGTATTTTTTAAGTAAATATAGTATAATATATCCTGTAAGCTAGTTAAATAATATAGCACATTTCCTTAAGGTAGGTGAATTATATCGAACTTACAAAACGTCAGGAAAAAATCCTTGAAATAGTGCGCAATCACGGTCCTATTACCGGGGAGGAGATTGCTCAAAAACTTAACATCAGTCGTGCAGCGCTAAGGCCGGATTTAGCGATTTTAACCATGGCTGGATTGCTGGGAGCAAGACCCCGGGTAGGTTATTACTATACCGGGAGGGAACCCCGGGATGTAATTGCCGGGGTTTTAGGAAATATTCGGGTGCAGGAAGTTCAGTCCCGCCCTATAGTCGTGCGGGAAACATCTACGGTATATGATGCTATCGTCACGATGTTTATTGAAGATGTGGGGACAATTTTTGTTGTTTCCGAGGAAGGTTTTTTGGAAGGGCTGGCTTCACGCAAGGACATGCTCAAAGCTACTATGGGCGGTAAAGATATTAACAAGCTTCCTGTAGGTGTGGTAATGACGCGGATGCCAAACATCATAGTAACTTATCCCGATGAGTCGGTGTTAAGGGCAGCGGAGAAATTAATTCACCACCAGGTAGATTCCCTTCCGGTAGTAGAAACGGTGCTGCATGAAGGTCGGGAAAAATACCGGGTGGTGGGTAGGTTTACCAAAACCAACATTACAAGGCTTTTTGTCAGCCTGGCCGGAAAGTAAAAGGAGGTATTGGCAATTAATCTGAAGTTAGAGCAAATTCCAGTGGTTTATATTCTTTCTGATTCAATCGGGGAAACGGGGGAAGTGGTGGCGAAAGCGGCTGCCAGTCAATTTGATTCGGGCCGGGTTGATATACGGCGGGTGCCGTACTTAAGTTCGGTTCGGGAAGTGGAAGAGGCGTTACAGGAAGCGGAAAGTGCAGGGGCCTTGGTGGTTTATACTCTGGTGCGTCCGGACTTAAAAGAGTACCTGGAAAAGCGAGCCCATGAACTTTCCCTTCCCCATGTGGATATCATGGGACCGATGTTGGAGGGCTTAAAGCAAATCACCAAGCAAAATCCTAAATACCAGCCCGGACTGATCCGCAGGTTAGATGAAGCTTACTTTAGCAAGGTAGAAGCGATTGAATTTGCCGTTAAATACGATGACGGCAAAGAACCTCGGGGCTTATTAAGAGCTGATTTAGTTGTAATAGGGGTTTCGCGGACTTCTAAAACTCCCCTTTGTATGTATTTGGCCCATAAAGGGATTAAAGCGGCAAACGTGCCGTTAGTACCGGAGGCTACTCCCCCGGAAGAATTGTTTAAAATTCCCCCGCAAAAAATAGTGGGGCTTACCATAAAACCTTCAATTTTATTTGAGATCAGGAAGGAAAGGCTAAAAACATTGGGACTATCCCAAACGGCCGATTATGCTAACATGGAAAGAATTTTGATGGAGCTGGATTATGCTCTGGGTATTATGAAAAAAATTGGCTGTGCCGTAATTGATGTGAGTAATAAAGCGGTGGAGGAAACGGCAGCCAGGGTTTTAGAAATTTACAGGAAAGGGGTAGGGAGGTAATGACCAAATACGTTTACTTATTTCATGAAGGCCGTGCTGACATGAAAGATTTATTGGGGGGAAAAGGGGCCAATTTAGCGGAAATGACCAATATCGGTCTTCCGGTACCTCCGGGGATGACCATTACTACCGAAGCTTGCCGGGAGTATTACCGGCTGGGAGGTAAGTTCCCGGAAGGTTTAATGGAAGAGGTCAAGGAAAAACTTGTTTATATTGAAGAAAAAACCGGTAAAAAATTTGGCGACCCCCAAAACCCTCTTTTAGTTTCGGTGCGGTCGGGAGCTAAATTCTCGATGCCGGGAATGATGGATACTATCTTAAACCTCGGTTTAAACGAGGAAACGGTGGAAGGTTTGGCGCAAAACACTCAAAATCCCCGGTTTGCTTATGATGCTTACCGGCGGTTTATTCAGATGTTTGGGGATGTGGTTTTAGAAATTCCCAAACACGAGTTTGAACATATTTTAGACCGGCAAAAAGAAAAGGAAGGGGTAACCTTTGACCAGGAACTTTCCGCAGAAGCTTTAAAGGAAGTTATTGTTCGATATAAAGAATTGGTAGAAAGAAAAACTGGAAAGCCTTTCCCTTCTGATCCCATGGTTCAGCTTACCATGGCTATTGAAGCGGTATTTAAGTCTTGGAATAACGACCGGGCCATTGTCTACCGGAATTTAAATAAAATTCCCCATGATTTGGGTACTGCGGTTAACATCCAGTCAATGGTCTTTGGTAATATGGGCAACGACTCCGGTACCGGTGTGGCCTTTACCCGGAACCCTTCCACCGGGGAAAAGGTTTTATACGGTGAATATCTGACCAACGCTCAAGGAGAAGATGTGGTTGCCGGCATTCGTACTCCGAGCCCCATTTCCAAGTTAAAAGAAGAAATGCCGGAAGTTTACGAACAATTTGTCAATATTGCTAAACTCTTAGAAAGTCACTACAAAAACATGCAGGACATTGAATTTACCATTGAGCGAGGTAAACTTTATATCCTGCAAACCAGAAACGGCAAGCGGACGGCCCAGGCTGCAGTTAAGATTGCCCATGACATGGTCGAAGAAGGGTTAATTACCAAAAAAGAAGCGATTTTAATGGTGGAGCCGGGACAATTAGACCAGCTTCTTCACCGGCAAATTGATCCTTCGGCCAAGGTGGAGGTAATTGCCAAGGGGTTACCCGCTTCTCCCGGGGCTGCCTCGGGGATTGTAGTTTTTGATGCCGATGAAGCGGAGAAACTGGGCAAAGAAGGGAAAAAGGTTTTACTGGTGCGGACCGAAACCACTCCCGATGATATTCACGGCATTGTGGCCGCCCAGGGAGTTTTAACCAGCCGGGGTGGTATGACCAGCCATGCGGCGGTGGTTGCCCGGGGCATGGGTAAGCCGTGTGTTTGCGGTTGTGAAGCCATCAAAATTGATTATGAGAAAAAATTGTTTACCGTAGACAATATTACCGTAAAAGAAGGAGACTACTTATCCATTGACGGTTCTACCGGACGGGTAATTCTCGGAACTGTCCCGATGAAAGATCCAGAACTATCTCCGGAATTTGTTAAGCTTTTGGAATGGGCCGATGAGTTAAAGCGGCTTGAGGTTCGGGCCAATGCCGATACCCCGGAAGACGCCCAGAAAGCCCGGGAATTTGGAGCCAAAGGTATCGGCCTTTGCCGGACGGAACATATGTTTATGGGACCCGAGCGGCTGCCTCACGTACAAAGAATGATTTTAGCCGAAACCAAAGAAGAGCGGGAAGAGGCTCTATCTCACCTTCTTCCCATGCAGGAAGAGGATTTCTACGGTATTTTAAAAGCTATGGAAGGCTATCCGGTATGTATCCGGCTCCTGGACCCGCCCCTTCATGAATTTTTGCCAAGTTTAGAAGAACTGTTGGTGGAAACTACCGAGCTCAGGGTGCGGGGAGATAATCCAGAATTACTTGCCGAAAAAGAAGCTCTTTTAAAGAAAGTAAAATCTTTACACGAATTTAACCCGATGCTCGGACACCGGGGCTGCCGTTTGGGGATTACTTATCCGGAAGTTTACGAAATGCAGATTCGGGCCATCTTTAATGCAGCTGCTCGCTTAACCAAAGAAGGGTATAAAGTATATCCCGAGGTGGAAATCCCCTTAACCATTGATGTTAACGAAATGAAATTCTTTAAAGAACGAATTGATGCCATTGCCCGGGAGGTAATGGAAAGGGAAGGGGTTACCTTCCACTACACCTCCGGCACCATGATTGAGTTGCCAAGGGCAGCGCTGCTGGCCGATGAACTGGCTGAAGTTGCCGAATTCTTTAGCTTTGGTACTAACGACTTAACCCAGACTACCCTTGGTTTTAGCCGGGACGACGCCGAAGGGAAGTTTTTAAATCACTACTTAGATATGAAGATTTTAAAGGAAAATCCCTTTATCGTCTTGGACCGCAAAGGTGTTGGGAAATTAATGAAAATTGCCGTCGAAGGTGGACGGAAAACCCGTCCGGATTTACTGGTCGGTATTTGCGGTGAGCATGGCGGCGAACCCAGTTCCGTTGAGTTCTGCCACCAGATTGGTCTTGACTTTGTAAGCTGTTCACCTTACCGGGTACCGATTGCTCGCCTGGCTGCAGCTCAGGCTGCGGTGGCGGAAGGAGAAATAGTTGGAACTAAATAAGGAAATTTAAAAATAAAGGGGCTACCACCAAAAAATAAATGGGTAGCCCCTTATTTAATGTTTTGGAACTTTTTAGTTCTAATCCTCTCTAATCTTACATCAAAGGATGATTTTCCGTATAAAGCCTCAGGGGTAGTTTTAAAAGCCATGGCTAATTCTTCTAAAGCTTTTTCCGTGGCGGTTAAGCCAATTAATTTTATGGCGTAATCATCGGCTCTAAACTCTCCAAGCTCGTCATATTTTACCCAGAAAAATATTAATAAGAAAATAAGCACTAAACCGGCTGTATTTAAAAATTTCCCAATTGCTGTATATCCCATGGCCTGGTAGTAACTACTTAAAGTAAACAGAATAAGTAATCCCCAGGGTACGAGCACCGGCGAAATAATCATCCCAATTATTTTAAATTTGTGGTCTAAAAGATGACCGGCTTCATGGGCAATTAAATATTCCCGGTAGTTATCATTTTTTACGTATTCGGAATCGATAAAGATGCGGCCTTGGGGGTCGGCAAGGCCAAGGATTTCTCCTTTAGAACTTAAGAAGGATACCAGGGGGCTTACAAAAACGGGAAATCCATGGGCCTTTTTTAGTGGTTTGGAAAAAAAGCGAACGGTAATAAATGAATATTTTTTTGAAGTTCCTATATAGGGTAATATCATTTTGCCAATGATAAGCCAACTAAAATACTTAAAAAGGTCTTTGATGACTTCTAAAGGTAAGTAAGGTATTAGTAACTTTTTAACATTACGAAAAATAAGGGATACTAAAAGGGGTGTTGTAAATAAAGCAAAGATACCAATAAAAAGGACCAACAGGGTGATTATGAATATTTTCTTATTTGGGGGTTCGGCGTCTTCGAGGATTAAAGTTGAACCATCAGCGGTTTTGGAAACTTGTTTTAAACCCGGTAAATAAGCGATATTTCTGATAACTTTTTTTGATCTTGCTCCGTTAAATAAAGTCAACAGACATTGCCAAGTGGTAAGAGGGTATTTATCAATTAAAACCTTTGCAGAATAGATTTTAGTTGCCTTTATTTTGGGAAGTCCCATTCCTACCAGGTTTACTGCTAAACCGCCCAAAATAGTAACTAAGCTTTTAGCCCAAAGACCCTGGACATAGCCATCGGTAGCTTCAGCTAAACTACCGGCTAAAGCAAAAGACAACCAAAAAGTAAAAAGTGCAGCACTTACGACCCAGGTCGCGATTTCCGCATATAAGATCAAAACTTTTCACCCTTTCACAAGTGTTGGTAATAGTTAAAGAATACGGAAAGAAAAAGCTGAAAATTTTTTAAAATTAGCATAAATCATTACATCGTTTACATTTTAATTTAATGGTACATTTTTTTGTCAAGAAGAATTTGTTTTTTTACTGTAAATAGGCCAGAGAAGCGTTTACAGTATTTTTCAAGCTAAAACAAGCATTGAAAAAGGTGAGTTGCTGGAATCCCATTAAAAAAGAAGTACTTTATATTATTAAACGTTTGTGTTTGCAATTATCAAACTGGTGAAAAGAAAATTAAGCTAAATAGGTTTTACTAAAAACGCCAAAGCATTTTTGAGAATTAATTTTTCCTGCATTGGCAGGATTTTTCTTTTCTTAAGGAGAAAAAAGGATTTTTTTCTTTTTTAGCTAATATTAAATATACCTAATTTTTAATATTTGTGGGGGATAAAGATGCGTTTATTTTTTGCAGTGGATTTTCCCGAGGAATTAAAAGAAGAAATTTATCAGGATATTACACCTTTATTTAAATACAACGGGGTTAAGTGGGTAGCAAAAGAGAACTACCACTTAACTTTAGCTTTTTTGGGGGAAAAAGAGGAAAAGGAGCTTTTGCAAATTGACCGGGCGGCAAAGAGCGTACCTCAAGTCAAAGAATCACTAATCAAAGTATTAGATTTTGGGGCTTTTCCCAATTTAAAAAAGCCTAAAGTTTTATTTTTAAAAATCGAAAGTCCCGGGCTTTTAACTATAGCCGAGAATTTACGTCAAAATTTAAAAGAAAATAATATTTCTTTTGACGAAAAGCCGTTTGTGCCCCATTTAACCATAGGCAGGGTAAAAGGGGAAATAAAAGATTTAGCTTTACCAGAGTTTAACCCGAAAGAATTTTCTTTTAAAAATTTTTACTTAATAAAAAGCGTTTTAACCCCTGAAGGTCCGATTTACGAAAAAATAAAAAGCTACGAAATATTACAAAATGCTTAAGAATTTGTTAAAATTAAATTTTATGAAGGAAAAAGAGCGTTAGAAATCGTATTTATAGGAAGGTATAAAGGAGGAGTCGGAATGAAAGTTGTGGTTTTAAATGGAAGTCCTAATAAAAATGGCAACTGTACTTATCTTGCCGGGGTAATAAAAAATCTTGCCAGTGAGTATAATGCAGAAACTGTAATTATCAATGTTGATGAAATTATGCGCCGGCAAAAAATCCCTTACTGCATCCATTGCTCGGCACCTTGTTCGGGGGTTTGCTACAAGGGAACGGAATTAGAAGCTGCCTATCTTCAGCTTGGTTCCGCCGATGCGATAATCATGCTCTCACCGGTTTACTTCGGCACTGTATCGGCGCAATTAAAAGCTTTTTGGGATAAAACCCGAAGACTTAGGGACAGAAAACTTCTTGTTAATGTAGTGGGAGCGGCGGCCACCGTTGGTGGTTCGCGCTTCGGAGGCCAGGAGACCACTATATCTACCCTTCACGACATGATGCTGGTTCAAGGTATGACCGTTGTAGGCGATGGTTTGTTTACCGCCGATGCCGGACACCAGGGGGCGTGCTTTACCCGTCCGGCCGAAGAGGAGCAAAACGGTGTTAAAAGGCTTGAGATATTAGTAAAAAGGGTGTTGGAGGTAGCTAAGGCTACCGAAAGTTTAAGGGAAAAGCGGGAGGTTACTTTATTTTAACGGAGCGATAATTTATGTTAATCCGGGAGACCATTGAGGAGCGGGAGCTTAGAGAATTATCTCCCTATGCGGCCAAGAGCCGTTTTACCAGGGGTAGACTTAAACCCGAAGAGGAATGTCCGATCCGTACCGCCTATCAGCGGGACCGGGACCGGATTGTCCATTCCAAGGCCTTTCGGCGGTTAAAACATAAAACCCAGGTGTTTATTGCCCCGGAAGGGGACCACTACCGGACTCGCCTTACCCATACTTTGGAGGTGGCCCAGATAGCCAGGACCATTGCCCGGGCTTTGTTTTTAAACGAGGATTTAACGGAAGCTATAGCTTTTGGCCATGACCTGGGTCATACTCCTTTTGGCCATGCCGGGGAAGACCAGCTGAACAGTTTGTTACCCGGAGGTTTCAAACATAATGCCCAGAGCTTACGGGTAGTGGATGTTTTGGAAAAGGGAGAAGGACTTAATTTAACCTGGGAAGTTCGGGAAGGGATCTTAAAGCACACCTGGAGTGAGGAGCCGCCGGAAACCCTGGAAGGACAAATCGTACGGCTTGCCGACCGGATTGCTTATATCAATCACGATATTGATGACGCCATCCGGGCGGGGGTTTTAAGGGAAGAAGAACTGCCACGGGACTGCTTAAAAATTCTTGGCTTTCGCCACCGGGACCGGATTAACACCATGGTAACTGACGTAATTAAAAATAGCTTGGATAAGCCGCAAATTACGATGAGTCAAGATGTGGAATGGGCGATGTTAGAACTTAGAAATTTTTTGTTTAGAACGGTTTATATTGGAAGCGAACCGAAAAAAGAAGAGAAAAAAGCCAAATTTCTTATAAAAATGCTTTATGAACATTATTTAGAAAATGTATATCAATTACCCGAGGAATTTCAAAATATCGTTAAAAACGAAGGACCCGAAAGGGCTGTAGCGGACTATATTGCCGGGATGACCGACCGTTTTGCCTTAAAAGTATATAAAGAATTGTTTATACCTCATCCTTTAACCTAAAAACTTATTTGTCGAAGCAGCAGGAAAAAGCGAAAAAAAAGAGAATAACTATTATTAAGAGAGCGGTGAAAACCGTGTCCTTTCAAGAGGTTGTAGAAAAAATTAGGAACCGGGTCGATTTAGTTGATTTAGTAAGCGAATATACCAGGCTGAAAAAGTCGGGAAGGAACTATGTAGGATTATGTCCCTTTCATAATGAAAAAACCCCTTCCTTTTCGGTTTCACCGGAAAAAAACCTGTATTACTGCTTTGGTTGCCAAAAAGGCGGCGATATTTTTAGTTTTATCATGGAAAAAGAAAGGTTGAATTTTAAAGAAGCCGTCTTTTATTTGGCGAAAAAATATAACATTGAACTTCCGGAAACGGGAAAAGCGTATAATAAAAACGAACATCTGTACCGAATGTTACTTTTAGCGGCAAAATTTTACCATGAAATTTTAAAAACCGAAGCTGCCGGGAAAGCCCGGGATTACCTGCAAAGCAGGGGTATTACCGAGGAAACGGTTAAAGATTTTATGTTAGGCTTTGCTCCATCCGCCAAAGCTTTGCCGGCTTTTTTAAGCAGTAAAGGTTATAATCCGGGGGAACTGGTTAAAATAGGAATTGTGACAAAAAGTTATAGCGGGACTTTTTCCGACCGTTTTGCTGGAAGGCTTATCTTTCCCATATTCGACCGGGAGGGCCGGGTGGTAGGTTTTGGGGGAAGAGCCCTGGGCGAGGAAAAGCCCAAGTATTTTAATTCACCCCAATCGGTGATTTTTGACAAGGGTAAGCTTTTTTACGGTTTTAAACAAGCCCGAACCACAATCAGGGAAAAAAGACAGGCCATTTTAGTTGAAGGATATTTTGACGTGATTTCTTTACATCAGGCAGGAGTTAAAAATGCTATTGCGTGTTTGGGTACGGCATTTACCGAAGAACATTTAAATTTTTTAAAAAACTACGGTTATATTGAGGAAATAATCTTAGCTTACGATAGCGACCAGGCGGGAGAAAAAGCAGCCTATAGAGCACTGGAAATGCTGGTTCGGGCCAGGGCTGATTTAAGCATTAAAATCATTCGTCTTGGAGAATTTAAAGATCCCGATGAGCTTATTAAAAATCGGGGTGCAACTGCTTTTTTAGAAGAAATAGAAAAAGCCAAAACTCCTGCGGAATTTTTATTAGAATTAGAGCTTAAAGAAAAGAGCGCTTTAAATCTTAACGAACAAAGGGCGCTGTTAAAAAAGCTTATCCCTTATCTGGTTTTAGAGTACGAAAAAACTCCGGCTTTGTTTGCCGAAAGAATAGGCGGCATTGCCAGCAAGCTTAAAATGAGCGAAGGGGCATTAGTGGACGAAATTCGCCGAGAGATTTATAAAAATGAAGAAAAATCTTTAAATAATTCAAGTTTTGGAGAAAATATAACTAATGAACACAAAAATTATGGCCTTTTAAAAGTTGAAAGTGAGTTATTGGGTTTGTTATTAGAATATCCTGAGTATCAAAAAGAATTTTTAAATGACTTTTTTTTCTATGAGTTTCAGGGAAAAAACCAGGAAGTCTTTAATTACCTAAAGGAAAATAAGTTCCCTGACCGGGAAGATCCATTATATAGTTACATGACCTATTTAAGGATTAACTGCCCGGAAGGGGATCCGAAGACCCTTTATGAAGGGTATGTTCGCTATCTTGAAGAACATTATAAAAAGCAGCAAGTTCAAAGGTTAACATTGGAAATATCTTTAGCGGAAAAAGAAGGAAACTGGGAAAAACTCCAGTTATTATTAAACAAACTGCAGGAACTTACCCAAAAAAACTAACGAAGAAAGGGGGGAATGCGGCATGAAGGAAATAATGCAAAATGAAAAGCTTATGGAAATTGTTGAAAAAGGTAAAAAGCGCGGCGTTTTAACCTATAATGATTTACTTGACAGCTTACAAAACGTCGATATAAATTCGGAACAAATCGATGAACTGTACGAATACTTGGCCAACCAGGGAATAGAAGTGGTACCGGAAATACCGGAGTTGGAGCTTGATTCTATTAATAGCTTAGATGACGACGTTGATTTTAAGCCTTCCGACATTGACGAGGTCGATTTAGATTTAACCATTCCGGAAGGGATTGCTATCGATGATCCGGTCCGGATGTATTTAAAAGAAATCGGCCGCGTTCCCTTGCTAACGCCGGAAGAAGAAATAGAGCTTGCCAAAAGGAAGGAAGAAGGCGATGAAGAAGCTAAAAGGAAACTTGCCGAAGCCAACTTGCGCCTTGTGGTAAGCATTGCCAAACGGTATGTGGGCAGGGGCATGTTGTTTTTGGATTTAATTCAGGAAGGCAATCTTGGTTTATTAAAAGCGGTGGAAAAGTTTGATTATCGTAAAGGTTACAAGTTTTCCACGTATGCTACCTGGTGGATAAGACAGGCCATAACCCGGGCTATAGCTGACCAGGCCCGGACCATTAGAATTCCGGTACACATGGTGGAAACGATAAACAAATTAATTCGCGTTTCGAGAAATCTTCTCCAGGAACTTGGGCGGGAACCTACCCCGGAAGAAATAGCCAAGGAAATGGGTATTTCTGAGGATAAAGTAAGGGAGATTATGAAAATTGCCCAGGAACCGGTGTCTTTGGAAACACCGATTGGAGAGGAAGAAGATTCTCACCTCGGAGATTTTGTCGAAGATCCCGATGCCAAAGCTCCCGTAGAAGAAGCTTCTTACACTTTACTGCGGGAACAGTTAGATGAGGTTTTAAAAACTTTAACCGAAAGGGAGCAAAAGGTCCTAAGACTTCGCTTTGGCCTGGATGACGGTCGTGCCCGGACCTTAGAAGAGGTCGGGCAGATCTTTGGTGTTACCCGGGAGCGGATTCGCCAAATTGAAGCCAAGGCTTTACGAAAACTTCGCCATCCAAGCCGGAGTAAAAAGCTGAAAGATTTTCTGGAATAGAAGTAAAAAATACCACAAAAATCTTTTAAAAAACTTCTTGACCAAATTAAAAATATCTCATATAATAAATCATGTCGCGGTAACAAATGAAATTCGGGCCCATAGCTCAGCGGTAGAGCTGCCGGCTCATAACCGGTAGGTCCCAGGTTCAAATCCTGGTGGGCCCACCATGTTAAGGCCGGAAGGCTCGAAGTTAAGAGTATGTGGCCCCATGGTCAAGAGGCCTAAGACACCGCCCTTTCAAGGCGGTAACCCGGGTTCGAATCCCGGTGGGGTCACCAGGGGCGGTTAGCTCAGCTGGGAGAGCACCTGCCTTACAAGCAGGGGGTCGGCAGTTCGATCCTGTCACCGCCCACCATGGAATATAAACCTCAAACCTGTAAGGTTTGGGGTTTTTTGTTTTTACTACCTTTTTTGAGGAAGATGCTGTATAATTATTGAAAATATAATTAAACATATTTAAAAAGTTACTCAGGAGGAAAAATGGAGTTAACGGAAAGATTAAAAGCGTTAGCAAAACACGTAATTACCGGTGAACCTGCAGCGGATATTGGTACGGACCATGCAAAACTACCAATTTATTTAGTAATCCACAATATCTGTCCAAAAGTAATTGCTACCGATTTAAATGAAATGCCCCTGAATCACGCTCAGAGCGAAGTTAAAGAATACGGGCTTTTGGAAAAAATTGAGTTAAGACAGGGAGACGGGTTATCTCCTTTAAAACCGGGGGAAGTTAAAAGTGTGGTAATTGCGGGTATGGGTGGGAATACTATTGCGCGGATTATCGAAGGTCGACCGGAAATTGCCCGGGAAGTTCGCCTTATCCTGCAACCGATGACGGATAGTTATGCTTTACGCTTAAAACTGGTGTCAAGAGGTTACCGAATTATTGCCGAGGAACTGGTGGAAGAAAAAAGCAGACTTTACGAAGTTATTGTTGCTGAGGCCGGTAAAATGGAGAATTTAGATAACGTTGAAATTGGCTTAGGACCGGTCTTGCTTAAGAGTAGGGATGAACTTACGAAAAAATATTTAGCAGGGCAAAAAGAAAAATACCGGAAAATCCTGATTAATTTACAAAAGGCGCAAGTGAAAGATTTAGAAAAGGTTAGGGAAATTAGTGAGATTTTAAATTATCTTGAGGAGGTGTTAAAAAGTTGGCCCATCCGCAGGAAATAGCGGCGGTTATTGAAGAAAAATTTCCACGGAAATTGGCAATGGAGTGGGATAATCCCGGCTGGCAGATTTATTTTGAAAAGGAAGTACATAAGGTCTTACTGGCTTTGGATATCACCGCAGCTACCGTTGATTTTGCTTTAAACGAAAAGGTTGATTTAATAATTACCCACCATCCCCTCTTTCTTAAACCGCTTAAGTCCCTGACTTTTGAGCGAAAGGAAGCTCTGCCCCTGTTAAAACTTCTGGAAAAGCAAATTTCGGTGTATGCCATTCACACCAATTTAGATGTGGCTTTCGGGGGAATAAACGATTATTTAGCAGAGCTTTTAGAACTTCAGGAAGTTAAGCCCCTGGGGGAGGAAATTTTTGAGAAACTTTATAAACTTTCCGTTTTTGTTCCGGAATCCCACTGGGAGACGGTTAGAGAAGCGATGGGAGCTGCAGGAGCGGGTTTTATCGGCAATTATTCTCACTGTACTTTTAACACCCGGGGTATTGGGACTTTTTTACCCCTTGAAGGTACAAATCCGTATATCGGTGCGGTGGGAAAGCTGGAAAGGGTAGAAGAAGTTAAGATCGAAACAATTGTTCCGGAAAGACTTTTAGCAAAAGTGGTAAAGGCTATGTTAAAAGTCCATCCCTATGAAGAGGTGGCGTACGATATCTATCCTTTGGAGAACAAAAATTATCTGGGAGGAATGGGAAGAATCGGGTTAACCGGTAAAAAAAGCTTTAAAGATTTTTTAGCTTTAGTGGCGGAGAAATTAGGGATAGAAAATTTAAGATACGGGGGTGATTTAAATTCGGTTCCGAAAAAAGTGGCGGTGGTAACGGGAGCCGGCGGTAGTTATTGGCCAAAAGCTAAGTTTGCGGGGGCGGATATTTTTCTAAGCGGGGATATAAAATACCACGAAGCGGTTTCAATGATAGAAGCCGGTTTAAATTTTATCGATGCCGGGCACTGGGAAACGGAAAGAATATTTACTGAACTTTTGCTTCCCCTTTTAAGAAAAATTGAAGGCTTAAGTATTGTTGTGGAGATGGGGGAGCCGGTATTTAAATTTTTTAAAAGCAGCAGGGGGTAATATTTTGCAGTATATTAGCGAATTATATAAGTTTATGCTTTTAGAAGAAGAAGAGCGGAAATTAGCAAATGATGAGCGGATATTGGTTAATCGGGAAAGTTTTAATATGGCCCGGAAAACCTGGGAAAGCACCCGAAAAATATTTTATGAAATTAAAGACGAGTTAGCAAAAACGGAAGAAGAAATCAAGAAATTAGAAGAGGAATTACTGGAATTGACTGACAAAATAAATGAGTTTGAGCAAAAGCTTTACCGGGAAGGTACAAATTTAAAGCAAATTGAACAGTATCAGTTTAAGCTTGAATTATTAAAAAACGAGAAATCCGATAAAGAAGAGCGGTTACTGGAAATTATTGACCGGGAAGAAGAATTAAAAGAAGAATTGAAAAAACTTAAAGATAAACTCACCAGGGGTAAAGAACGGCTTTTGAAATGGCAAGAAGAGATAAAGTTTGCAGAAGAAGAATATCAAAGGAATTTAGAGGCTCTTCGGCAAAAGTTAGCGCGGGAGCAAGAAAAACTTAAAGAAAATCCCTATTATGCAAAATATAAGGAGTTAAAAGAGAAGTATTTAAATCCGGTAGCGGTGGTAGAGAAAGAAACGTGTTATGGGTGTTTTATGAGTTTACCCTTTGAACTCACCAAAAAATTAAAGCTCGGGCAGGGAGAAGGAAGTATTTGCCCAAATTGTAAACGTTTGTTATATTATCCCGAATAATGAAAACTAACAGATAAATAAAACAAAAAACGACGAAAAAATTAAGAAATATCAGGGTTTTTATGGATTTGAGGTCATAAAAATTTTTTATTATTATTGCAATTTACGGAGATATTACTTTATAATGAAGGTAACTTCCTCTCTATTTATCCTTCAAATTTTAAGGCTATAAGCCCTTTTGAATAGGGCTTATAGCCTTTTTTTCAAGCGAGTAAGCCTGTAAGCCGAGTTCTGTCGAGGATGACCATCTATCTGAGACCTCTGTCACCAGAGGCCTTAAGCGACCAACCCGGGGACAGAGCGGGCCACTCTATCGTCCCCCTATTTGGTCTTGCTCCGGATGGGGTTTGCCTAGCCGGACAGTTACCTGCCCGCTGGTGAGCTCTTACCTCACCTTTCCACCCTTACCGGCGCGTAGCGCCGGCGGTTTGTTTCTGTGGCACTTTCCTTGGAGTCGCCTCCACCGGGCGTTACCCGGCATCCTGCCCTATGGAGCTCGGACTTTCCTCAGGGATTTCTCCCCGCGGTCATCCGGCTTACTCGCTTTTATTCAGTTTTGTCATTAAATAATTATAATTTTCTCCTGTTACCTCTGCAAGCAACAAATAATGGTATCTTAAATTTCGGGTTCGATATAAACGGCAGTTCCCGTTGCAACTACCATGAGCATTGACTGCCCAACACTTTCATAGTCTAAGCTTATTCCAATAACGGCGTTTGCTCCAAGTCGTTTGGCTCTCTCACTCATCTCATTTAAAACTATATTTCTTGCTTCTTCCAGCTGTTGCTCATAAGCCCCCGACCGACCGCCAATAATATCGCTAATGGATGCAAGTAAATCCCGGATAAAGTTTGTTCCCATGATTGCTTCTCCGGTTACAATACCCAGATATTTTGTAACTTTAAAACCATCCAATCTTCCGCTTGTAGCTAAAAGCATTAAAGGACACCTCCCGGGTATTTTTTTTTATTTTAACAAAAATTATGCTGTAATAATAGGGAAAATAAGTTACCTTATTAGTGTGTCGAGTAATGTCGAAAAAACTCATTATTTGTAACCATTTCTTAACATTGTCTTAATATATCAGTAACAATTATCAATTATTATGAAAACGAAAGGACAAGTCGGGAGGACAAAAAGAGGTCCCCCCCTCCCCACTCCCAATCCCCTCCTCCCGATAAATGTCCCTGAATTTAAAAAACAGCTCCCGCTTTAGTTCTTGCAAGGGAACTTAGGCGGTATAAGCTAAGGTTTTAAAAGAACAGGAAGCTCTAATTTAAGATAACGATGGGTAGCGGTTAAGGCATATATGGAAGCAAATATTGAGCTTTTGATGCTGGCAGAAAAAGGGCAGCAAACAAGCAGGGTATGTCGGAAATCTAAAGAAAGGGTTTTAAAAGTTTTTAAAAAACAAATAAGAGCTTGTGGAGAAAAAAGACAAGCAAAAAGCGGGGCTGTTCTTTAAATCCCTCCACCGGTGGCCGAAAAGCCACCTTTTTTTATTATTTTTTTTAAATAAAGAAATGGTATAATTAATTCTAAAAACGGAGGTTTTGGGAGTGGGGGATAACGAACGAATAAAGGGATTGGTTTTGGCGATTTTGGCTACTTCTTTGTGGGGTATAAACGGTACCGTTACCCGCTACTTATTGATTAACAATTTAGATCCGGTGGTTTTGGTACAGATAAGACTTACCGTAAGCGCTCTTTTGCTGTTTATTTTGCTTTTTATTTTAAAAATCAATGTGAAAATTAGTAGAGATGATATAGTCTCCTTACTTATCTTAGGAATTTTTGGCTTATCGCTGGTGCAAATGACGTATTTTTATACCATAAGCTTGACTAATGTAGCAACAGCGGTCTTTTTACAGTATCTGTCACCGGTATTTGTAGCCCTTTACGGTATCTTTTTTAAAGCAGAAGAAATTACCGGAAGCAAACTTACCGCTATTGGTATGTCGCTCTTAGGAAGTTTTCTGATAGTAACCCAGAATGGTGAGATAAGACTACCTTTTATGGGTTTACTTTCGGGTTTGCTATCGGCTTTATCCCAAAGCTTTTATATTATTTACGGTAAAAAAGTTTTAAACCGCTTTAGTCCTATAACGGTATTGGCATACGGCTGGCTTTTTGGAGCAGTTTTTTGGTGGCTTTTAATTCCCCCAAACAAAGCTTTAATGCACCAGGTTTTTACCTTGAGAGATGTTTTTGGAATATCGTATGTAATTATTTTTGCAACCGTTATTCCCTTTTTATTGTATTTTGAAAGCCTGAAGTATTTAAACTCCACTACCATGAGTGTGGTAAGTCTGGTTGAACCGGTGGTAGCGGTAATAGTGGCTTATCTTGTTTTAGGGGAAAAGTTAACGCCACTTTCCACCCTTGGTGCTGTTTTAATTTTGTTTGCCATTTATAAAATTACCAGAAGTTAAAGGAGGATTTTGATGAAAGTTGCTTTAATAGCCCACGACGATAAAAAAGATGATCTTCTTGCTTTTGTAAAAACCCACCGGGAGTTTTTTGCCCGCCATGAACTTTTTGCCACCGGAACAACAGGGAAAATTATTTCGGAAAATACGGGGCTGACGGTCCACCGTTTTTTGTCCGGGCCCCTTGGGGGAGATCAACAAATTGGAGCTATGGTAGCGGCGGGAGAGATTAAACTGGTAATTTTCTTTCGCGATCCCTTAACGGCTCAACCTCATGAGCCGGATATAACAGCTCTTTTACGGGTATGTGACGTTCATAATGTGCCAATTGCCACCAACTGGAGCAGTGCCGAATTGTTTTTACGAGCCTTAAATTAAAAGAGGGATGGTAATGGGTTTGATTTTTAAAGATGTAGGGGTTATTGACCTGGACGGAAGCGTTACGCTCCAGGAAAACCTTTTACTAAAATTCAAACCCAAAATTATCAGTTTACCCCCGGAAAGTAACTTAAAAATTGTGACAAGTCTCGAAAATTACCAGGCGGTCTGTCAAAAACTTAGCAATACCGTTTATGGCGTGAATTTTTGCGGCCTGGGGGAATTTCACCACCTTGCCTATTACTTAATTAAAAGAGTTCCGATTCAGGAAGTAGCGGTAGTGGTTTTTGACAACCATCCAGATTTACTCCCTACTTTTCCCGGATATATTTCTTGCGGTTCCTGGCTTTTAAATGTTGCTGAGTTAAAAAAGGTTGTGCAAATAATAGTAGTAGGAGTTACAGAAATTTCGGGTTTAAAAAGCGCTCCGCCTACCTCGGTTAGAGAAAAAATTATCCTTTTTCTTCCCCAAACTCAGAAGAAGAAAATTAAAAAAGCGACAATTCCGGTAAGATACTACGATGAAAACAATCTCTGGACGGAAATCCATAAAAGCTTAAAAGTTAAGGATATTTATATAAGTATAGACAAAGATGTCCTTCACCCTCTTGATGCGGTTACCACCTGGGAGCAGGGAGAATTAAGATTAAACCAATTACTTTCTGCGTTAGCGATGTTGAAAGAAAAATATAAAATTTGGGGCATTGACATTTGTGGAGAATACGGGAGCGAACTTCTTAAAATTCAGCGGATAGGGGAGAGGTGGGCTACATCGCAAAACGAAAGGGCAAACCTTGAAATATTAGAGATTTTACTGGGAGAATAAAAATAAAGTACCCCTTTACAGGGGTATTTAATGGGGTAGGTTATGGCATCTCTTTAATAATGTACACTGAAAATGTTAATAATACTCTGTGGTAAAAGTTAAAATAAAGTTAAAAAAGGTTATGCAAAAAGAAAAATCAGAAGAATAAAGGGTGATAAACAAATGTATTTTGAAAATTTTCAGCTTAGAAGTTATGATTATAACTTTGTGAAAGAGTTTATTGAAGCGAGGAAAAAAGATAGTCAGGTTATTATGTTACCGCAAAGGGGAGAATGGATAACAATTTTATTTGAAGATTCAGCAATAGGGGAAAAAATAATAATGGAGTTAACTAATGAACTGCAAACGAAAGCGTTTTTTCTTGAATCGGATGGTGATAAAAGCTGGAGCTTTATTCTGTATTCTGACGGCAAAGTGGTGGATGAATATTACAACGATCCGATTGCCGGTTTTGAGCCGGAAGATTACGACCGGGAACAGTTAAAGGAAATTTATGAAGCTATTCTTACCCCTCACAGTACTTTTGCAGATTTTTTGGAGTTTTTACAAGGGAAAAATAAATTAAGTAAAAAAACTATGGAAAAATTTGCTTCCTTTTTTGGCTTAAAGGATGTGGAAGTCTCCTATGAACAATTTTATGACCGGGTAGAGGAGTTACAGGGAGCAATTATTTTTTAGCTTACCAGTCCGGGCGTAAAACTTTCGCTCCTTCAAGGTAAAGGTGCTGAACCTTCTGGTTTTCGGGTAGATAAGTAAGGATGAGAACACGGATTACTTTCTCTAAGCTTCCCGGTACGTCCATTTCCTGAGCACAAAGCAGGGGTATCTCTGTAAGACCGGCTTTGCGTGCCGCAGTAGCTGGAAATTGGGCGTTTAAATCGGGAGTGGCAGTAAAAAAAATGGAGATAATTTTTTCCTTTTGAAGACTATTTTTCGACATTATTTCGGCCAACAATTTTTTTGTTTGGCGTTCAATAGCCTCTGGCGAATTTTCCGGAACGGTTATTGCCCCGCGAATGCCTTTTACTACTTCCAAGGTTTCCACCTCCTTAACGTAAAACCGGCCTATACCCTTCTTTTTCTAAAAGGGAAAAAGCTTTTTGCCGTTCTTCAAAGGTAGCAAAGGAAAGCTTTAAGACTCCTCCGTCGCCCTCCCGGGCTTTTAATATTTCTATATCTTTAATGTTTATGTTAAAGCGGGCTAATAGCCCGGTTACTTTAGCGAGCATTCCAGGGCGATCGGGAATATTGGCGGTAAGGTCATAAAGGGGTAAAAGATAGCCCTTGCCATTTTGGTTTAAATTTGTCCGGAATTCCTGGCCTTCTTTTAAAAAAGCGCTGATCTCGTTTTTATTTCCCGCCATAAGTAAATTTTTAAGAGTAAGAAGCTCCCCAATAAATAAATCGATACTTTTGGCCACTTCTTCACGGTTGTATAATAAGATTTCGCTCCATAGTTCGGGGCTTGAGGCCGCGATGCGCGTGAGGTCCCGAAAGCCTCCGGCAGCAAGTTTCATTAACAATTCGTTGTCTTCTTCCTTTTGGCACATCCGGCATAACGAATAAGCAATGGCATGAGGCAAATGGCTTAATTGGGCGGTTATCCGGTCGTGGGTTGTAACATCGCTGACAATTACCAGAGCTCCTATTTTCTCCAAAAGCCCTTTGAGCTTGGTGACCGTATCCTCGGGCGCGTCCGGACCGGGAATTAAAAAATAGTAGCTGTTTTCAAAAAGGAAACGGTGACCGGCCTGATAACCTCCTCTTTCCATTCCCGTTAAAGGATGACCGCCGATAAAATTTTTAGCATTATTTAATTTTTCCCGGGCAGTTTGCATAATTTCTCCTTTAATGCTAACGGTATCGGTAATTATGGTCTCGGGCTTTAAAAAATTTAAAGCCGGTATGAGCTGCAATGTTGTTTCAGGCGGAGTTGCCAAAAAAACGACATCGCAGGAAGTCAGGAGATTTAAATCGGAATGGTTATTAACAATTACTTTTTCCCTGTAAGCAAGTTCAACATACTGCGAATTTGTATCGATACCGTAAACCTGGTAACCGAGGTAGCTAAAAGCCCGAGCAAGACTGCCGCCTATTAGGCCAAGCCCTACGATACCGATTTTCATTTCCCTCATTTAAACCCCTCCAGAACCTGTTGTAAAGTATTTAACTCGGCATAAAGCGTGGAAAACTCGGAAAAATTAAGAGACTGAGGGCCATCCGATAAAGCTTTTTCCGGTTCTGGATGAACTTCAATCATCAGGCCATCGGCGCCAAGGGCTAAAGCGGCCCGGGATAAGGGTAAAATTAATTCCCTTTTGCCCGTGGCGTGGCTGGGGTCCACGATTACCGGGAGGTGTGATAATTGCTTCACCAAAGCAACCGCACTTAAATCAAGGGTGTTACGGGTAGCAGTTTCGAAAGTTCTGATTCCCCGTTCGCATAAGATAACCTTTTGATTTCCGCCGGACAGGAGGTATTCGGCAGCTAAAAGCCACTCTTCAATAGTGGCGGATAAACCTCTTTTTAAGATTACGGGATTTTCTACCTGGGAGAGCTCTTTTAAAAGGGCAAAGTTTTGCATGTTTCGAGCGCCTACCTGGAGGATGTCGATTCTTTCGGCAACAAATTCTACATCTTTGGCTTCTAACACTTCCGTTACGGTAATGAGACCGTATTCCTGGCCGATTTCCTGTAAAATGATTACGCCTTCCTCACCCAGTCCCTGAAACGAGTAAGGAGAAGTTCGGGGTTTAAAGGTACCTCCGCGTAAAAACTTAATTCCCTTATCTTTTAAGAATTGAGCTACTGCTTTTAAACTTTCTCTACTCTCTACAGCACAGGGACCCGCGATGATGGTAAAATTACCGGAACCTATCGTTTCCCCCTTAATATTAATTTCCGTTTTTTCCCGAAATTCTTTGCTGGCAAGTTTATAAGGCTTTAAAATTGGGACTAAAGTATCTACTCCGGGCATTAACTCAAGGTTTAAATCGGCTAAGTTCCTCTTATCGCCGATAATGCCAATAATGGTTCTTTCTACCCCTTCGGAAAGGTGGGGGGTAAACCCGGATGCTAAGAGTTTCTTTCTAACGGCCTCAATTTGCTCGCGGGTAGCGGATTTTTTAAAAACCACAATCATAAATAAAAAACCTCCCTTGGAAAATTTTGCAGGGAGGAAGGGTGAAAAGGAAAAAAACTCCCTAAGGGAGTATAAAAAATTATTCTCCCTTCCTACCATCCTGCTATGTCCTGCAATCTAACCTACCCATCCATCCTACTAAACTACAAAAAACAATACCAATTTTTCTGGTATTATAAAACATTTTTTCTCGAATAACAATAGGGGGTAACAAATTTTTTTAAGAAATTAATTTTAAAATTGCTCAATTGTAGCGTAAAATTAATAAAATATTATCAAATAATGCGAAAAAAGAGGTTTATCGTTAAAAAAACAAGAAATAGCGAAAATATACACAAGAATTTACGAAATAACCTTTTGCTCTTGACTGTTAAATAAAGTATTCTAAAAGAGACGATTTAT
Source organism: Carboxydothermus ferrireducens DSM 11255 (assembly GCF_000427565.1). Taxonomy (NCBI): domain Bacteria; kingdom Bacillati; phylum Bacillota; class Clostridia; order Thermoanaerobacterales; family Thermoanaerobacteraceae; genus Carboxydothermus; species Carboxydothermus ferrireducens. The sequence goes on along the minus strand of NZ_ATYG01000002.1, from coordinate 11,428 downwards.
AGTTTAAAATAAGGGGGTTTTTTGTTGCATGAATCCAAGAAAGGTGGAGGAAGTTAAAAAGAAACAGGGATCTTCTTCAAGGGAGGTGGAGTGGGTACCAACAATTTGCAACTTTTGTTCTACCGTCTGCAACCTCAAAGTAGGGGTAAAAGAGGTTAACGGGAAAAAAGTTGCGGTAAAAATTGAGGGAAATGAAAATAGCCCTCTAAACCGGGGTAAAGCCTGTGCCCGGGGACAGGCCGGTTTTCGCCAGACCTACGACCAGGCCAGGCTTACTACACCTCTAATTCGGGTTCCAGGAAGTAAACGGGGTGAATGGAATTTTAAGCCCGCCACCTGGGAAGAAGCTTACAGCTACATAATGCAAAAAATGCAGGAACACCAGATTATGCCCTGGGAAATTACCATGATGGGTGGATGGACTTCCTGTGTTTTTTACATGCCTTTAGCTTTGGGCTTTGCCATTGCTAACGGTATCCCCAACATCGTAGCTGCTCCTATGCAGCAGTGTGTAGCCAGCGGTCATTTGGGCACCGATATGGTCACCGGTAACTTTAACGTCCACGATGAAGTTTTAGCGGATTTTGAAAATGCCAGATATATTATCTTTTCTATGACCAATTCCGGAGTTGCTGCTGCTTCCACCAGCCGCCTGGTTCGATTGGCGGAGGCTAAAAAACGCGGGGCAAAAATTGTCGTTTTGGATCCCAGGCTTTCAGAACTGGCGGCTAAAGCTGATGAGTGGCTTCCTATCAAACCCGGAACTGACAGCGCCTTTTTCCTGGCTATGATTCACGTTATCCTGCGGCGCGGACTTTTTGAACGGGAATATGTGGTAAAGCATACCAATATGCCGTTTTTAATGGTTGAACATCAGGGGATGTTTGTACCTTTAATGGAGCAAAACGAGCAGGGATACCCCAAAGCCTTTTTTGTTTATGATGAAATTTCCGGGGAAATCCGGAAAATTCCTGGTTACTTTAACCACAATTATACCGATGTTGATGGCAAGGGAATTCGGCCGGTTTTAACCTTACCGGAAGGTGTAACCTTTAACGGCCAGAAATTGAAAACTGTTTTTGAACTTTTAATAGAACAATCAGCTCCTTATACTCCAGAGTGGGCTTCTGAAGAAACCGGAATACCTGCCGAAACCATTGAGAGAATTGCGGTGGAGTTTGGTACGATTAGACCGGCAATGATGGATCCCGGCTGGCACGGTGCGCGCTATGAAAACGTTATTAATACCCGGCGACTTCAGGCGATGCTGCAGGCGTTAGTAGGTGGTATCGATACCGTTGGCGGCTGGCTAATGTCTGCCGAATACCGGGAAAAAATCATGCTGGCGATGGAGAAAATGAAAGCCGGGGATGAAGGTCCGGTACTGTACCTTCCGGGAATCCAATTTCCCTTAAAAGCTTCAGGAATCCTTTTTGATCCTAATTCCTGGTATCATGGCCATCCCCATTATGCTATTGCCAAGGTTATGCAGGATAAAGCCGAAGGCAAGGAAACTATCGTTTTCCCCGCTTTTTCCGATTACGGTTTAAAAGAGGCGGTAGAAGGGAAATTAATGTTTAACGGTGAACCGTACCGCATTAAAGCAATTATCTTAAATGCATCCAACCCTATTCGCCATTACTATCCTGAAAGCCGCTGGCAGGAAATTCTGACTAATCCCAATTTGGCCCTTGTGGTGGCTATTGACGTGCTGCCCTCAGATACGACCTTATATGCTGATGTTATTTTACCTAACTTAAACTACATCGAACGGGATGAGCCGTTTATTTACGGGGCCGGACCATCACCGGATCTCGCTTACACCACCCGGTTTAAAGCGGTAGATGGACCGGAACAGGCTAAAGGTACTACCGATATTTTATTTGAATTTGCTATAGGCTTTGGTAATTTGGAAAAATTCATGGCTACCGTTGCGGCTTTGGCTGGTTTTGACCATGAAGATATCAAGCAGGAAGTGGGCAAGGCTTTGGAAGGAAAACAAACCTTTACCCGGGCCATGCGCAACGTTTCGTTTAAACATTATGCCAAGATGCTAAAAACTACTCCGGAAAAACTCGAAAAGGAAATGCGGGAAAAAGGGGTTATTTTGGTAGAAACCAAGGAGCATTTAATGGAGCATGGAACCCTTTTAAAACACCTGCCGGTTCCCACCATGTCCGGGCGGCTGGAGTTCTACTCCTACTTAATGGCCGGTTTCGTCCAAATGTACGGTTATCAGAAAAACTGGGACCCGGGACTTGTTTATATTCCGCCGGAAACAAAAGATGTAAAACTTGCGGCCAACGAGTTTCATTTTATTTACGGTAAAGTACCAACGGTGTCATATGCTTCTACCAACTCCAATAACCCCCTTTTAATGGCTTTGTCGAAAGTAAAAGGCGGGAAGTTTTTAGGGGTCTGGGTTAACCGGAAAAAAGGTAAGAGTTTAAATTTAAAAGATGGTGATGTGGTGGTACTGGAAAACGCCCAAAATCCGGAGTATTCTGCGAAAGCGGTAGTGTTTTTAACGGAAATGATTAGGCCGGATACCGTATTTATTTCGTCAAGCTTTGGTACCAAAAACCCCCTGTTAGAAAACGCAGCGGGAATGGGTATTCCTTTAAATAATTTAGTTCCGTATAAAGTAGAACCTTTTGTGACCGGTTTTAAGTCTCAGGAATTTACCGTTAGGATAATAAAGTAAGGAGGAGAACAATGGCACGCTACGGAATGGTAATTGACCTTCGAACCTGCGTCGGCTGTCAGGCCTGCAGTGCCGCCTGTGCCACCGAAAATCAGACGCCCTACTGGTCCGATAAGTGGCGCACCCGGGTGCTGGATATCGAAAAAGGTGAATATCCCAATACCGGCCGGCATTTTGTACCAACAATTTGTATGCACTGCGAAGAACCGGCTTGTTTAACCATCTGTCCATCTCAGGCAACTTTCCGGGATGAAAACGGCAGCATTCTGGTAAATTATGATACCTGTCTTGGTTGTAAAGCCTGCATGGCGGCCTGCCCCTATGGGGCCCGGTATGTTTACGATAAGAACGATGTTGCCAAAAACCGGGAAATTCACGGGGAACTTTCACAACATAAAGTGGTGCATATTGACAAGTGTACTTTTTGCTTTGACCGGGTAGAAAGAGGCCTGGAACCGGCTTGCGTGTCAACCTGTCCGGCTCATGCCAGGATTTTTGGGGACTTAGATGATCCGCACAGTGAAGTGGCCAAACTGGTGGCTTCAGGAATTGCCAAGCCTTTAAGACCGGATTTAAATACCAAACCCAAGGTCTTTTACATTTACTAAGGGGGGATGGCCGATGTCAGTTGAAAATAGTCTGCCTTTTGAACGTCAGGAAGCTTATGAATGGCCTTTAGCGGTATACTTGCTGCTGGGAGGTATTGGCGGGGCGTTTATTTCTCTTTCGTTTATTTTGCATTACCTTTTTAGCTGGTCGCCAGTTGGCAATTACGGCATGCTTATTGGGATGGGACTTTTTGCCTTGGCGGGTTTGACCCTTCTTTTTCTTGACTTAGAGCGGCCGCTGAATGCGATATATTCTTTAAATAATATTAAAACCTCCGGGATTTCCTGGGACGTAGTCTTAATTGCTTTAAGTTTTGGCGGTGCATTGTTATACGTTTTGCCGTTTTACGTTTCTATACCGGTCTTGGAAAGCTTACGGCTTTTGTTTGGCGGTATAGGAGCTTTAGCCGGATTCTTATTTCCGGTGATTTCCGGCGGATTAATTTCTGCTCCGGTATCGGTGCCGCTATGGCATACTCCTCTTTTGCCTGTGCTGTTTTTAATAAATAGTTTTGGAGTTGCTTTTGCAGCGATACCGGCTTTGTTTGGCCCGGCTAATAATGGGTCAACGTTTACCTTTAACCTGGTAGTGTTTATGGCAAATTTGGTGATTTCGGGAGGTTTCATTGCTTTTTACGAGCATGCCCATAACGGCCCGGTAGAAGCCTGGTACGGTTTTCAGGAAATGTGGAAGAAATTTAATTTTCAAGTGGGCCTTTTAATTGTGGGTTTACTTTTTCCGTTAATTCTTAGCGGTTATATGTTCTTTACCGGAAACTTTTTGTCCTGGGGATTTGGGGCCCTTGCGGTTGCTCAACTAATTGGTGGCTTTGCTTTAAGAAACTGCCTGTTAAAACACGGTTATCTGACCTATCCCTGGCCGTATTAAATTTTATAAAAAAAGAGGAATTTTCAAATTAATAGCGAATATAAAACCAAGAAAATTTCATAAACGCCTTTTGGTGCCCCATCAGGGGAGAATAGGGAAGTCAGGTGCAAGTCCTGCGCGGTCCCGCCGCTGTAACCGGAGAGCCGATAAAACCACTGCTTTTTGCGGGAAGGTTTTATCAAAGGGCAATGACCCGGAAGCCAGAAGACCTGCCAAAAGGTGGAGCTTTAGCGGTACGGCGATACCGCTTTAAGCGTGGGTGATGGTAAAGCCCACAGCAGTAGAACTGCTGTGGGCTTTTTAAATTATAAAAGGGGGAGATGAACTATGTTAACGGAAGTTTTAAACCAGATTGGGGAGCTTTACCCGGAGCCTATGGAAAAAGCAAAGCGGCACTTAGACAGCCTGATCAAACCGCCGGGAAGCCTTGGAGTCCTGGAGGAAATGGCGGTAAAATTAGCCGGGATTACCGGAGAGCTTGCGCCGAATTTAAGCAGGAAAACGGTGGTAGTTATGGCCGGCGACCACGGAATAACCGAACATGGGGTGAGCGTTGCTCCCGTGGAAGTAACAGCCCAGATGACCCGCTGTTTTCTTGAAGGTATAGCGGGAATTAACGTTTTATCCCGGCATACCGGGGTAGAAGTTAAGGTTGTAGATATGGGAGTCAGGGCGGAGCTTAACTTACCCGGGCTTATCGTTAAAAAAGTACGTTCCGGTACGTCTGACTTTACCCAAGGCCCGGCCATGACACGGGAGGAAGCCCTACAAGCCATAATGGCCGGGGTAGAGGTTGCCCGGGATTTAATCGCTCAAGGAAGCAAGGTTTTAATTACCGGGGATATGGGCATCGGCAATACTACACCTTCGGCAGCGATTTTAGCGGTTTTAATGGATATTCCCGTAGAGCAGGCGGTAGGTCGGGGAACGGGGATTAAAGCTGAAATCTTACAAAAGAAAATAGAGGTAATCAAAAAAGGGTTAAGGATTAATCAGCCGGATAAAAACGATGCGGTTGATGTCCTTGCTAAAGTTGGCGGTTTTGAAATTGGTGGCCTTGCTGGCCTAATATTAGGGGCAGCAGCCCGGAGGGTGCCGGTAGTTATAGATGGGTTTATTTCTTCCGCGGCGGCAATGTTAGCCGTTTCTCTAAATTCAAAGACTAAAAACTTCCTTTTTCCTTCCCACTTATCCGACGAACCGGGCCATAAGCTGATGATGGAATACCTGGGGTTAACCCCTTATCTTCATCTAAAGATGCGCCTTGGGGAAGGAACCGGGGGAGTTTTTGGAGCCTTTTTCCTGGAAGCCGCTACCAAAGTCATGCGGGAAATGGGAAGTTTTGCATCGAGCGAAGTTTCAGCCTTACTGGAAGAAAGAATGGCTTAAAAGCAATTATTAAAGAAAAAAGAGGGTGTAAGTTTGGCACCCTCTTTTACTTATTTAAAAGATTTCTTACCGCCTCCCGGCCGCTTTTAATACAATCGGGAACTCCGATTCCCCGGTAGGAGCTACCGGCTAAAGCAAGTCCCGGCATTTCAAAAACCAACTCCTCGATTTTGGCAAGTCTCTCTAAATGACCAACCTTATACTGGGCCATCCCCCTGGGCCAGCGGAAAATTTCGTAAAAAAGGGGTTTAGCTGTAACACCGAGGATATCTTTTATTTCCGCTAAAACCAGTTCGACCATCTCTTTTTCCGGTAAAAAGACATCGTTCTGGTTGGTAGCTCCCCCTAAAAAACCCCGGACTAAAAGATAGCTATCATCGGGTACCCGGTAGCTCCACTTTACAGAACTATAAGTTAAGGCCATTAAATGTCGTTTTTCTATCCTGGGAACTACAAAGCCAAAGGTATTTACTTTAAAAGGCCAGTCTTCTTTTCTATAGGCTAAAGTGATTGTAGCGGAAGAGGCAAAGCCGGTCTGGGCTAAAAGTTCAGCCAGGTCTTTATTTATCTCTTCCAAAAGTTCTGCCGCATTATAAGCGGGCACTGCCAGGATAACGTGCTTACTTTCAATTATTTCCCCATCAGTTAAATAGGTCCGGTATTTTCCCTTTTGATAGGTAACCTTAACGGCTTTTTTGCCGGTAAAAAGTTTGTAGTCGGGAAGATTTTTAACAATATTCTCGGCAAGTTCTCCCATACCCTTTTGAAAGCTCATAAAGTAAGTGGTATTAGACTTAGTTTTAGGTCTATTTGAGGAAGCTTTTTTCGCCGCCAGCATTCCCCGGATAAGGCTTCCATATTTCTTTTCCATCTCTACAAAGCGAGGAAAACTTGCCTTAACGCTCATTTCTTCTGGGGTTCCCGCGTGAATCCCACCAATTAAAGGTTCGGCAATTTTTTCTAAAGCTTCCCGGCCAAGACGCCGGGTTACAAAGCTGTAAAGGCTTTCGTCTTCATCATCTCTTTTCCGGGGAATAAACAGGTCCATACCCATGCGGATTTTTCCCGGCCAGGAAATCAATGGGCTTAAAGCAAAGGGGATTATTCTGGTAGGTACCATCATCATTAGTCCTTCCGGTAGCTCGTGAAGCCTTCCGCCGGAGAGAATATAAGTACCTTTAAATTCATCATTGGTACCGATAATTTTATCTTCAAATTTAAGTTCCCGGGCAATTTGAAATACCTGTGGCTTTTCCGAGAGAAAGCAGTCGGGACCACCTTCGATTATAAAACCCTCGCGTTCTATTGTTTTAACTTTACCACCGAAATAATCGTTTTCTTCAATTAAGATAAAATCCTGACCTTCGCGGAATAATTCATAGGCAGCAGCAAGTCCGGCTATACCCCCACCTATTATTAAGAAATCTGGCAATTTTACCCCTCCATTTTTTGTACCAGTTGGTGTAAAGCTTTAATTAATAAAGGATGGTCATTTAAAGCTGGAAGCCTTACGATATTAACAGTGGAAAACTTTTCTTTAAGCTCGATATCTAAATCGTACAGCGTTTCAATATGGTCGGCTACAAAGCCGATGGGATTAACTATAATGTTTTCCACACCCTGGTTTTGCCAGGAAATAATTACATCATCTACTTCCGGTTTTAACCATTCTTCGCCCGATTTTCCCTTGCTTTGAAAGGCATACCTCCAGGGAAAAGGAAAGGTCCGGGCGATTGCTTCCACCGTCTTTAAAAACTCGGCAAAATAGGGGTCGCCCTGCTCTATAGCTTTTTTGGGCAAATTGTGGGCGGTAAAGATGATTCCGGTGTTTTTTGGAGAAAAAGGTTGTAGAGCCGTTGTTAGAAGCTGACGGTGAGCTTCGATGAAATACGGTTCTTCAGCCAGTCCACCTTTAAAATAAAATTTAATTTCCGGGAATTTTTCTTCTAAATTTTTTATTGTTTTTTGATAGGCTCCGGTGGAAACCTGGGAATTAAAAGCGGACATCGGCAGAAAATAAATAGTTTTTGCCCCTTTTTGGACTAAATTAAAAACAACCTCAGGGATTTCCGGCCGCCAGTACTGGTAGGCAAAATCCACTAAAAACTCGGAACCCAGTAAAGTTTTTAAAGCCCTGGCCTGCTGGCTGGTTATTTCCGTTAGCGGGGATTTTCCGCCGATTTTTTCGTAGCGACTCCTGACAGCTGCAATCAGTGCTGGCGGAGGCGTTCGGCCCATGATTCTTTCCATAAAAGGTCCAATGTTTTCCAAACAATCGGGACAGCCAAAGGCCACCAGAACTACGGCTTTCATCTTTTAAGCCTCCAAAAGTTGTTCATAACTTAAACTGCTCAATTCGTGGACTACTTCAACTAAGTATTGGGCGTTTTCCACGGGGGTTTCCTTATGGATGCCATGGCCCAGGTTAAAAATGTGTCCCGGGCGTTTCCCGGCTTTAATTAAAATTTCCTTTACTTTCTGGCGAATTACTTCTTTAGGGGCAAAAAGGGCTACGGGGTCGAGATTACCCTGAACGCCCCGGTTAAAACCAACGGTTTGCCAGGCCCGGTCAAGACTTACCCTCCAGTCAAGGCCAATGACATCGCCGCCGGCAGCAGCTACTAATTCTAACATACTACCGGCATTATTGGCAAAGTGAATGATCGGAACTCCTGTTTCTTTTAGATTGTCAAAAACATATTTGCTGTGAGGTAAAACATACTTTTCGTAGTCTTCCGGGGAAAGGGTTCCTACCCAGGAGTCAAAAACCTGGACCGCCTGGGCTCCTGCCGCAATTTGTGCTTTTAAATACCGAACTGTGGATTCAGCAATTTTTCCTAAAAGCTCATGCCAGGCCTCCGGAGCTTCCCACATTAACCTTTTGCACTGAATATAATTTTTGGAGCCGCCTCCTTCTATAATATAACTGGCCAAAGTGAAAGGGGCTCCGGAAAAGCCGATAAGCGGTACTTTGCCGGCAAGCTCCCGGCGTAAAATTTTTATAGCCTCCAAAACATACGGAACATCTTCTTCAGGAGTAATAACCCGAACTTTTTTCACATCATCTATGGTTCTAACCGGATTGTCAATTACCGGACCTTCGTCTCTGGCAAAACGAAAACCAATGCCCATTCCTTCTAAAGGGAGGAGGATGTCAGCAAATAAGATGGCTGCATCAACTCCAAGCTTTCTTACCGGTTGCAGGGTTACTTCTACAGCCAGTTCGGGAGTTTTACACATTTCCAAAAAAGAATACTTATTTCGTATTTCCATGTATTCTCCCATGTAACGTCCTGCCTGACGCATAAGCCACACCGGCGTATAGGGAGTATTTTCCCGACGGCAAGCTTTTAAGAAAGTATCGTTCATTTCGTTTCTCCTTTCTGCTACCAATTTCACAAATTAATATATATATTCAATATTCTCTTGCTGATTCCTTTATCGAAAAAAGAATTTTTTTTAAATAAGAAGCCTACGCCCTTGCAGGTTTTTTAAAATAAAGTTAAAATTATACTGTATACAATATACAAAACGGGGGCGGTGGCAATGAGAATAAAAGATGTCCTTTTTGTTAAAGGAAGTTCCGGGTTTTATTTTGATGACCAGAAAGCAATAAAGAGCGGTGCTGTCGCCGATGGCTTTACCTATAAAGGGAAGCCTTTAACCCCTGGTTTTTCCCGGGTGCGCCAGGGAGGAGAGGCGGTCTCGATAATGCTTTTCTTGGAAAACGGCGAAATAGCCGTTGGTGATTGCGTGGCGGTACAATATTCAGGGGTAGATGGCCGGGATCCGGTCTTTTTAGCGGAAAATTTTATAGAAGTCCTTGAGGAAGAGATTAAGCCTAAATTAGTAGGGTATAACCTCGTTCGCTTTAGGGAAGCAGCCCGCTATTTTACTACTCTTACCGATAAACAGGGTAAGAGATACCACACTGCTTTACGTTACGGTTTAACTCAGGCCCTCTTAGATGCGGTGGCTAAGATAAACCGTACTACTATGGCCGAAGTAATTGCGGAAGAGTATGGGCTCGACCTTACTTTAAATCCGGTGCCGCTATTTGCCCAGTCGGGGGACGACCGGTATATCAATGCCGATAAAATGATCTTAAAACGGGTTGATGTTCTGCCCCATGGTTTATTTAACCATCCTGCCAAAACCGGGGAGGAAGGGAAAAATTTAACCGAATACGCATTGTGGTTAAAACAAAGAATAAAAACCTTGGGTGACCCCGATTACCTGCCGGTGTTTCACTTTGACGTTTACGGTACCCTGGGAACGGTATTTAATGATAATTTAGACCGGATAGCCGATTACTTAGCAAGACTGGAAGAAAAGGTTGCTCCCCATCCTTTACAAATAGAAGGGCCGGTGGACCTTGGCTCAAAAGAAAGGCAGATTGAAGGACTAAAATACTTGCAGGAAAAACTTATTACTTTGGGAAGTAAGGTGATTATTGTAGCCGATGAGTGGTGTAATAATCTATCTGACATTAAAGAATTTGTTGATGCTGGTGCCGGTGGGATGGTGCAAATTAAATCTCCCGATTTAGGTGGGGTAAACGATATTATCGAAGCGGTTTTATATGCCAAGGAAAAGGGTACCGGTGCCTATTTGGGCGGTAGCTGCAATGAAACCGATGTATCGGCCAAAATTACCGTTCATGTGGGACTTGCTACAGGCCCGGCTCAACTCCTGGTTAAACCGGGGATGGGAGTTGATGAAGGATTAACCATTATGCGTAATGAAATGATGCGGACGCTGGCGATTTTACAGAGAAACAAGGTCACATTTCAGAAAAAAGTTGGTTAACCGGAAGGAAAACCTTCCGGTTTTTTTATTACTTTTTGCAATAATTTCAAGAGATAAAATAACAAAATGGAATTTTACAAATAAAATAAATTAATATAACATAAAAACGGGAGGAAAGGGTCTGGTGGCCCCCGTGGACTGCAAATCCACTGGCCCGAAGTAAACCTTCGGGAGTGAGGTGTGAACCCACTTCCTCCCTCCAGATAAAAATTAAAAGACCTACGGTAATATGTCAAGACCATGAGGTCAAAAATTTTCGAAGTTAAGACTTAAAAAAGGCAATAGAAAACCGTCCTGAATCCAAACAACATGGAAACAAGTAACAAAAATGGAAATTAGGATTTAAAAAATATTAAGCAAGATTCCTCCTTTGCCCCTTGGGCAGATAAAGTTGGTTGCTGCGCAGCAGAGCATCAACCATACGCACTAATTTACGTGCGGTAAGGACTAAAGCACGGCGATGATGGTGAGTTTTGCTTTCCCGGAATTTACGGGAGTAGAACTCACGGTATTCAGGCTCGTACTGACGAACAGAATTAGCAGCCTGAATTAAGTAATAACGCAAATAAGCGTTACCGGTTTTAGTAAGTGGCGTAGTATCAGCTTCAAATTCACCTGACTGATGCTCTCGCCAAGTTAAGCCGGCAAATTTAGCTAAAGCTGAATCATTAGGGAAACGGTGGATATCACCAATTTCAGCAATAATACCGGCGCAGATAACCGGGCCAAGGCCAGGGACAGAATCAAGGGTATGCTTAAAATGGGCTATTTCTTTAGCAATAGCTTTATCAATATTTTTAATTTGTTTTTCTAAAGTTCTAATAGTTTCAAGGCTAGTAGCTAAAATCAAGTTGACAGGTTCCAAAAGGTTACCCCTTAACCTATGAGCATTACGAGCAGCGATTTTTAGTTTTTCAGCAGTAGCTTTAGGATCAGCAAAATGTTTATTACCTTTCTCCACCAAAAAATCAATTAAATCATCAAGCGGTCGAGCCGCAATTTCGTCGGGAGAAAGGAATTCGGTTAAAA